>JAPLMO010000450.1 GCA_026386995.1 Planctomycetota bacterium
GATCCGCAAGGATTACCGCCTGCGTTACCGGCTGGACCTCGTGCGCGATTTCAGCGGCGGCCGGCGCGAGACGCTCTCGATCGTCCGCACGGCGCGCGATCGCCTGGCGACGTACCGGATGGTCGTCAAGACGCCGGCAAAGTAGCGGCCCGCATGACCGCCGGCGGCGGGTGCTCCTTATGCTCGTGGCACGGTGCTGTTGTTTGTCATTCTGAGCGAAGCGAAGAATCTCGCTGTGGGAATCGCCACGGCAGATTCTTCGCCGCCTGAAGGCGGCTCAGAATGACAACAAACGACAACGGCGAGATTCTTCGGACCCGCAAGCGGGTCCTCAGAATGACAACTGCGAAAAACGGCGAGATTCTTCGTTGCGGCTGAAGCCGCAACTCAGAATGACAGCGTTGGCCTTTGCCGGGCACAGCAAGGTTTCTGCTTGTCCGCCCATCTTTTGCCAACTCCGCCCTTGACTTCGGCCGAAAATCGAGTATCATTACCTGACCTATGTTATCCGCAAGCGTGCAAAACACGGCGATGGATGCGGCAAGCCCGGCCCGGAGCGCCTCCGGCCGCGGCGCTATCGCCGTGCGCCAAAAACTGCACGACCCCCCTCGGCTCCGATAGTTTCCTCTAGCGTTCGTTGCTAACGTTTCCGCCTGTTCCCCTTTTTTGAGAGAAGGACCCATGCCTGAACAAATTCGCAATGTCGCCATTATCGCGCACGTCGACCACGGCAAGACAACCCTGGTGGACCAGTTGCTCCGCCAGTGCGGCCAGTTCCGCGAGAACGAACTCAAAGGGGAGTGCATCCTCGACTCCAACCCCATCGAGCGGGAGCGCGGCATCACGATCCTCGCCAAGAACTGCGCCATCCGTTACACCGACCGCTCGGGCAACCACTTCCATATCAACATCATCGACACGCCAGGCCACGCCGACTTCGGCGGCGAGGTCGAGCGCGTCCTCATGATGGCCGACGGGGCGCTCCTGCTGGTGGACGCGGTCGACGGCACCATGCCGCAGACCCGCTACGTGCTGGGCAAGGCCCTGGCGGCGGGCCTGAAGCCGATCGTGGTCATCAACAAAATGGACAGGCCCGAGCGGCGGGCCGCCCAGGTCCTCAACGAGGTCTTCGACCTCCTAGTGGACCTCGGGGCCGACGACCACGCCCTCGACTTCCCGGTCATCTACACCTCCGGCCGCGAAGGCTGGGCCGCGACCGACCCGGAGCACCTTCCGGCCGCGGGCACGGTCGACATCCACCCGCTCTTTGACGCGATCATCCGCCACGTGCCGGCGCCGAAGTTGGACGCCGAGGCGCCCCTCCAGGCGCTCATCACCACGCTTGACTACAGCGACTACGTCGGCCGCATCGGCATCGGCCGCGTCTATGCCGGGACGCTCAAGGCGGGCCAGCAGGTGCTCTCGATCGACCGCCACGGCAACCGCACGCTGCAGCGCGTCGCGCAACTCATGCGATTCGACGGCCTGGGGCGCGTGGAGGTGGACCACATTGACGTCGGCGACATCTGCGCCGTGGTGGGCCTGGAGAAGGTCGATATCGGCGACACGCTGGCCGACCCCGAGAACCCCAAGGCCCTGCCTACCGTGCCCGTCGACGAGCCCACGCTGCACATGACGTTCCGCATCAACGACGGCCCGTTCGCGGGCGAGGAAGGCAAGTACGTCACCAGCCGCCACCTCCGCGACCGCCTGAATAAGGAACTTCAGTCCAACGTGGCGCTGCGCGTGACCGACGGCAATTCGCTCGAAGAACTCGAAGTCTCGGGCCGGGGGCTGCTGCACCTGGGCATCCTCCTTGAAAACATGCGGCGCGAAGGCTTCGAACTGGCCGTCGGCAAGCCGAAGGTCATCTACAAGGAAAAGGACGGCGAGCGCATGGAGCCCCTGGAGCACCTCGTCGTCGACGTGCCGCGCGACTGCCTCGGCCCGGTCATGCAGTTGGCCGGCGACCGCCGCGGCGAACTCCTGAAGATGGACACGCGCGGAAACCTCGCGCACCTGGAGTTCATCATTCCGGCCCGCGGCCTCATCGGCATGAGGAGCCGCATGCTCAACGCCACCCAGGGCGAGGCGATCATGCACCACACCTTCGCACGGTACGATAAGGCGCGCGGCTCGATTCCGCGTCGCGCCAACGGCGTCATGATCGCCCTGGAGACGGGGCAGGTGACCGCGTACGCCCTCGACCAGTTGTCCGACCGCGGCATGATGTTAGTCGAGCCCGGCGACCGCGTCTACGAGGGCCAGGTCGTGGGCGAACATTGCAAGGACGACGACATCTGCGTGAACGTGGTGCGCCAGAAGAAACTGACGAACATGCGGGCCTCGACGAAGGACTTCACGGTTATCCTGAAGGCGGCCCGCAAAATGTCGCTCGAGATCGCGCTAGAATATATCGAGAATGATGAACTCGTGGAACTGACCCCCAATTCGATCCGCATCCGCAAGCGCTATCTCCATGAGAGCGATCGCCGCCGCAACTCGCGCCGGCTATTGGCGGCCGAGGCGGAGGTGTAAGAAGATTTGTCATTCGCCTCTAGCGCGCGAATCCGGCGCGGCGACACGTGCACCCCAGCGTTCGGCCCCCCGTGTATTCACGGGGGGCCAAATATGGCGCCCAGGCGCCACCTGTATTAGCGCGGCGGGTCGGGAGACCCGCCGCGCACTTCAAGACGCAACGGCATCAGCGTGGGTGCATAGCACCCACCCTACGTGAACTTCGTATCAGCCCCCCGCCCGCTCCAGGGCCATCTGGTGTGCCTCGGCGTAGTAGCGGCCGAAGTTGCTCCAGTCGAACTCCTCGCCGCGCGCCTCCACGCGGTTGCGCTGGGCGATGCGGTCGCGGCGCTCCTGGCTGGCAAACTCCATCATCCACGTCACCAGCTCGTTGGCCGAGGCGTCGAACGAGGTGTGGCGCCGGTGCAGCACGAACAGGCCGTTGGCCGTGTGGTCGGGCATATTCCTGTCGAGATACGTTCCGAAGCCGGCCAGGTCGCTCGTGACGGCCGGCACGCCGCACGCCGCGCACTCCAGCGGCGCGTAGCCCCACGGCTCGTAGTGGCTCGGGAATATCCCCAGGTGGCATCCGCGGATGAACTGCGAGTAGTCCATGCCGAACAGCGGGTTGGTGGCCGTGATGAAGTCCGGGTGGTAGATGACCTTCACGCGGTTGTCGGCGGTGTTCCAGAGGTTGCAGAAGCGTATCTGGCCGAGGACCTCGTCGCGGTCCTCGTCCAGAAGATCGTGCGTGAGGACGGCGGGGAGGCGCGGCGACTTCCAGGCCAGGCGCATGCGCCTCAGTTGCAGCCGTAGCGTGTCGCCCATCAGGCAGTCGAGCGGCGGCGCCTCGCCGCGCGCGCTGGCCAGAAACAGTTGATCGCCCACCTCGTCCTTGATGGCGTCGCACGTGCGGCGCATCTCTTCCATGACCGCGCGGCTGCGGAGGACCTCGGCGCTTATGGAGCGGAACGGACGCTGCGTGATGATGAAGAAGATGATCGTGCGGGCCAGCCCTTCCTGCCTGAGGCGCCCGTTCAGGCGGCCCACGGCCTCGATCGCCAGGTCGAAGCCCTTGTTGCGGTACTCGTAGCGGCCCGAGGTGAAGAAGTAGAGCGTGCGGTCCAGGTCGAACGTGTAGTTCGGGAAGAAGTGGGCCATCACGAACTGGTTGATCTTTTCCTTGTACACCAGGTGCAGATTCTGGAACTCGTGTATGGCGGCGAACCGCTCGATGTTCAGGCCGTTCGGGAGCGTCACGTCGGGCCGCCGGCCAAGGAGGTGCTCGCACTCCAGGGCCGTGATGTCGCTGACGGTCGTAAAGACATGCGATCCATGCGCTGCCGCACGCTCCAGGAGGACCTGGGCCTCGATGCCGTAGCGGCGGGCCTCGGCGCTCCAGTTGATCGAGGGCAGCCGGTCGTAGAAGTTCGGGTCGTTGGGGGCAATGAACCGCCCGAGTTGCGTCGCGTGCGTCGTGAAGACGACGGCCAGGGGCAGGTTGCCGCGGCGGATTTCGGGAATCGCCGACCCGGCCATCCACTCATGGAAATGGCCGATCACCCGCCGTCCCGGCCCGCCTCCGCCCAGGAGCGCGCGGAAAAACTCGCGCACCATTTCGCCGAAGGCGACAACCATGTTGACGAGGTCGTCCTCCGGCAGGCCGATGCGGTGGTGCTCCCAGAAGAGCCGCTTGATCTCCCCGAGGCGCGACTGGACGCTCCGCGGATTGAAAAGCACGGTGCGCGGCTGGCCGGTGACGAGCCAGCGCCCGTGGTAGACCTCCATGCCCTGTCGCCGCAGGGCCTCCAGGGCGTCGGCGACGGGCCCCTCGGCCGGCGTCTCCTCGAACTCCGCCGGCGACTTGGCGGCATCGTACGGACCGATGAGGCAGTAGCGGTCGCCCCAGTGCTCGACCATGTGTGGGATCTTCGAGCGGATGACCGTGTAGATGCCGCCCAACTGCTGGCAGACCTCCCAGGCGGTCTCGAAGAGCAGGGGGGCGCCGGGGTCGGCCGGTCCTTTCGCGCGTTTTGTCTTGGCCATCGCGGGCTCCTCAGCACGGCAGCGTTACCGACCGGAAAAGGGGACAGCCCCGGTTTCCTTGCCCCCCCTGAACACGTACATTCTCCCAGCCGGCGCGGGTGGCAAGTTCGATACGCCCCGTAACCTATCCGCCGCCGCGGGGCTTTGCAAGGATTTGGGACCTTGAAGAGTCGCCTCTTCCTGCGTCTTTACCGAAGCGTCAGCCGCTTGTACTTGCTGCGGCGGTGGGCGATGCGGTCGGGGTTATCGGCGGCCAGGCTCTCTTCGTATGCCCGGAAGTTCCCCTCGAACCAGCGGGTCTTGCCGTTGCCCTCGAAGATGAGCAGGTGCGTCGAGATGCGGTCGAGGAAAAACCGGTCGTGGCTGATGACCATCGCGCAGCCGGGGAAGTCGATAAGCGCCTGTTCCAGCACCCGCATGGTATTGACGTCGAGGTCGTTGGTCGGTTCGTCCAGGAGTAGCAGGTTACCGCCGCGGCGGAGCATCTTGGCCAGGTGAATGCGGTTTCGCTCGCCGCCCGAGCACTCCCCCACGCGCTTCCGCTGTTGCGTGCCCCGGAAGTTGAACCGCGACACGTATGCCCGCGAGTTCATCTTGACGTTGCCCAGTTCGATTTCGTCTTTGCCGTCGGTGATCTCCTCAAAGACCGTTTTGTCGTCACTGAGGGCGTCGCGGTGCTGGTCCACGTACGAGAGGACGACCGAGGGCCCCAGTTCCAGCGAGCCCGAGTCGGGCGCCTCCTGGCCCAGGATCATGCGGAAAAGGGTGGTCTTGCCGGCGCCGTTTGGGCCGATGACGCCCACCATCGCCCCGCGCGGCAGGTCGAAAGACACGCCGGCGATGAGCGAGACGCCGCCGTAGCCCTTCGAGACGCCCGAGGCGGTCAGCACCTTGTCGCCCAGCCGCGGGCCGGGCGCGATCTTGATGACGGTGTCGCCGGCGCCGGGGTCGAAGCGGACGGCGGCCAGTTTCTCATAATCGTCGATGTGCGCGTGGCAGTCGGCCTTGCGTTCCGAGGAGAGGCGGATCCACTCGCGTTCGCGCATGAGCGTCTTCTGCCGCTCGGTCTGGCGCTTCTCGATCATCGCCAGCATCGCTATTTTCTGGTCGAGCCACGATGAATAATTGCCCTCGAACGGCAGGCCGCGCCCGCCCTCGAGTTCCAGGATCCACTTGGTGACATGATCGAGGAAGTACCGGTCGTGCGTTACGATGACGACCGTGCCGGGGTACTCGCGCAGTTGCGTCTCGAGCCATGCCACGGTCTCGGCGTCGAGGTGGTTGGTCGGCTCGTCCAGCAGCAGCAGGTCGGGCTTCTCCAAGAGGGCCTGGCAGAGCGACACCCGCCGCCGCTCGCCACCCGAGAGGACGGCGGCCGGCGTGTCGTCGGGCGGCAGGACGAGCGCATCGGAGGCGATGTCCATCAGGCGGTCGATCTCCCATCCGCCGCACGCGTCGATCTTCTCCTGGAGTTCGCCCATCTCGGCCATCAACTTGTCCATCTCGCCGTCGGTGATCGGCTCGCCCATCCGGGCGGAGACCTCGTTGTAGCGGTCCAGGAGTTTCTGGATCGGGGCCACGGCCTCCATCAGGTTCTCGCGGACGGTCTTGGCGGTGTCGAGTTGCGGCTCCTGAGGCACGAGGCCCACGCGTATGCCCCGCGTCAGTTGCACCTCGCCGTGGATATCCTGGTCGAGGCCGGCCATGATGCGCAGCAGGGTCGACTTGCCGCTGCCGTTCTCGCCGACGACGCCGATCTTGGCGCCGTAGTAGAACGACAGGCCGATGTTCTTCAGCACCGTCTTGTCGCCGAACGACTTCGACACGTCCGATAGCGTCAGCACGTAATGCGGAGGCATAGACCCGCTCTCTTCCTTCGCGACCCTGGGGCGATTCGGTGGATGCTTCGGCCGAGCGGTCCTGCCCGCCCGGCCGCCTGCCAGCATACACTTCCGCCGCCATACACACGAGGGAAAAGACGGCCGGGATGTAGTGCGTCAGTCTCGGTGGCTGATGTGGCACGGCTGGCTTGCCCAGCCGTGGGTAGCGTCGCGAATCTTCGCCACGGCTGGACAAGCCAGCCGTGCCACATCCCCTATAACTGACGCAGTACGCCGGGATTACGCCGGGGGAGGGTGCCTAACACTACAACGCCACTTTGCGCGGCGGGGCTCCTGACCCGCCGCGCGCAATACGGAAGTTGCGCTGTCGAATTAATGTGGCACGTAGTGCGAACGTGCCCTGTAGGCCGCCGGCGCGCTTTTGGGATTCTCAAACACCGCCTTGGCCGCCCGGTGGTATCATAAGGGTATGCGCGGGATGGATTCCCTCGCCCGGCTTGCCGGAGGCGATGGCCGGGCTGGGGGCTGCCATTTGATGCGACGACAGGAGGCGGCCATGAAACCGACAGACGTTCTCCGGCACGAGCACGAGATCGTCCTGATGGTCCTTGAGGCGGCCGAGCGCGCGCCCGGCCGCATCGAGGATGGCGAGCCGGTCGACGGCGACCGCGTCGCCCAGATCATCGAATTCGCCCGCAACTTCGTGGACCGCTGCCATCACACGAAGGAGGAAAAGCACCTCTTCCCGAAGATGCGCGAGCGCAGCCCCAACGCCGCCGAGGGGCCGCTCTCGGTCATGCTCGGTGAGCACGACGAGGGCCGCCGCCTTGTCAAGGACATCGCCGAACGGCTGCCCCCGGCCCACAACGGCGACAGTGCGGCCCTGAGGGGCCTCGCCGAGAAACTCGTCTCCTACGTCGACCTACTGGAGGCACATATCGACAAGGAAGATAATGTTCTCTTCCCGTTGGCCGACCGGGTGCTCCGGGCCGAGGACCAACAGGCCCTGGCCGAGGCGTTCGACAAGATTGAGGCCGAGGTGCTGGGCGAGGGCGTTCACGAGAAATACCATCAACTCGCCCATGAACTGGCGGGGCAGCACTGAGGCGACCACCCTACGTGCTCGGATCGGCGAACTGCGCGAGGGCCTTTGCGGCGTACTGGGCCGCCTGCGGGGCGGGGTCGTGGAGCAGGGCGGTCAGGGCCTCGCGGGCCTGAATGAGCGTTTCGCCTCGCGCGACGCCCGCCAGGCGTGCCGCAGCGGCAACCTTCCCCAGCGCCGAGGCGGCCAGCCGCCGCACGTTGTCCGTTTCCGACCGCGTGCACCGCACAAGAAACGCCAGGGCATGCTCGCCGCAGAGTTCCCCCGCGGCCCAGACCGCGCGGGACTGCACGCGCACGTCACCGCATTCGCGGAACTTCGCCTCCAGCCGCGCTGCAATCTCTCCCGGATGATACAGCCGCAGGCGCTCGACGATCGCCTGGGCCTCGTCGCGGTCGGCGACGAGCATGCGGCCGACGTAGCCGTCGAGGTCGGCGGAGGGGGAGGAGGCGACGGGGGCGGGCGCCGGGGCGTCGGCTCTTGTGTGTGTGGCAGCGGTCGGTTGCTTTGCCTCCCGATACTCGGCGGCCGGAGGCGTCGGGGCCGGCTGCAACTCGGCCTGCTCTGCGGCATCTTCGCCGCGATGCGTCAGTTCCAGCACGGGTCGGGTGCGGTCGCCCGCGCGTTTCAGGTATCCGCGGCGAAGCAAGGTCTCGATGACCTCCTTGACCTTCTCCTGTCTGGCCCGCACCGTGCCGTAGGCGGGGTTGCGGTCCAGCCGCCAGTCAAGGATGTCCTTTTCGCGCGAGCCGGTGACCACCTGAGCCGTGCGGCCGGCGCCCAGAGGGAACCGCAAGTTGCGGATGCAGACAAGCACGGCCTACGCGATGGGGTCGCTCGCCGCAGAGTCGGCGGCGCGGGGCTTTCCGGTCGTCGGGGCGGCGGTCTTGGCGGGGCCGGCGGGGAGACGCGCGGGCGCGGGCGCAGCAGGTCTCGCGGCTCGCTTGGCGCACCGGTCGCATGTGCCGCACACCAGGTCGCTCTTCTCGCCGAAGTACCGGAGGATGTAGCGGCGGCGGCAGGCATCGCCGTTGATGTAGTCTTCCATCGCCTCCAGTTTCTCTTCCTCGTTGCGGCGCAGCAGTTCCTGCCGCTGCCAGTCGATGGGGACCTCCCGGAATGGCGGCGGCACATCGACCAGCTTCTGGATGCCGCGCCCGCGGAATGGCGGATCGTAGTCGATGTGGCCGGCCCCC
>JAPLMO010000488.1 GCA_026386995.1 Planctomycetota bacterium
CATGAACTTGGAACTTTGAACTCTGAACTCTCTACGCCCGCGGCCGGGCCGGCCCGTTCGGCTTCGCTCAGGGCAGGCACGGGGCAAAATCCGCCCCGCGAACCGCTGCATCGTATCATGCCGGGCCGGCAGCGTCAACTCGGCGGCGGGGGATTGTCGGCGGCGGGGGATCCGGCAGGAGATAAGTATCGCGGCTCCGGAACTCCTGTGACGGACTCTTCGGCCCCAACGGGGCCGCGGGGTGTAGCCACGGGTGGAGCACCGGCCGCTGCGTCGCGGGCGGTGCGCAACCCGTGGGAGCGTTCGTGTTTCAACACATCCGCCCCAAAGGGGCGGAGGAAAGGTCTACGAGTGCGGCGGATCAGTCGAACACATACCGCTCATCGAACTCGACGCCGTGGGCGCAGAGCATCCGCAGGAGTTCGGACCTGAAGTCCTCCTTCTTATGATGCGCGGCTTGTTCGTCGCTGTACTTCTTCACAGCCTCTTCCTGGGACTTGCTGACGGAGAAGACGCTGTACCCCTCCTGCCACGCAAACGAACCGAGGGCGGGGAAGGTGTCATGCACCCACTTCGACGAGCGGGCCTTGACGGTGCGCATCAGGGCCGACACCGACTCGTCCGGCCGCCATCGCAGGTACAGGTGAACATGATCTTCGACGCCGCCGATGCCGCAGAGCACGCCCTTTTCGGCCCGGACAATACCGCCCATATAGGGATACAGACGTTCAGCGATTTCGGCCTTGATCCACGGCTCGCGGTGCTTTGTGCTGAATACGATGTGCAGGAGAATCTGGGAGTAGGTGCCGGGCATAGGTGTCCTTTCGCCGCTCCCAAAAGTCTCCTTCGCCCCTCCGGGGCGAAAAAGGAAAAAATGATAATGGATTCTTTTCCCTCACTCGCTTTCCACGGGTTCCGCGTCGGGCCGCCTTGCGGCCGCGCCGCTCCACCCGTGGCTACATTCCGCCGCCCCGTTGGGGCGAAAGACAGCGACGCCCTGTTGACGGAGAACGCCGCGGTTCAGAGGCCCGCGCTACCGTCCTCGATTTGCATTGCCGCGGCGAGTGCCAGCGCGTTGCGGAGGATGCTAGTGCCGTACCGCCGGGCGAGTTGGAGGACTTCACGCGCGCCGTTTTTGGTCCAGTCAGCGTTGGCAACCAGAGTTCGGATAATCTGCTCATCAGTCGGCGTCTTTGGCAACTCCGCAATCAGCGTTTCGTATTCGTCTCGCAAGATGGTATCCGCTCGGTTGGCACTCAGTACGTCGAGCACGACTTCGCGCAGTGTCTTCTCGACCGCGTCGGCCGCAACCTCGAATGGGTCACGGTACTGGCCGGACGCATCACGCCGGGCGTTGTAATCCCAGAAGATATCGCCCATGTCGGAAACGCAGTCGAGAGCAGTCTGGCGAAGATCGGTTGAGGGTGAAGTATTCATCGCAGTGATCTCCATTAGATTGACGGACGGTCTTCTTTATGCGACCTCAAAAACGTGTTCACGGTGCCAGCGCAGGCAGGCCGGGTCTGGGTCGAAACGAGTGGGCGGGATGATCGTCTGGCCATGCCGCGCGGCAACTTGTTCGGCGACAGGGCGGTCGGTCAGGCCGCGCAGGCGCTTGCTGACGCACAGCGTGAGATCCTCTTCGATGGTGACGAGCCCGGCGTCGAACAAGCGGTCGAATGTGGCCGAGAGGCACACGCCGTTGGTCGGATCGGCGCGGCGGCGTTCATCCACGCTCCACGGAATGATGTGCCCGGCGACGAGGCACTCAACAATCGGCAGGCCGGTGACGCAGCAACGACCGTTGTAACTGCTGAGAACCGCGTCGCGAAAGAATGACTGGTGCAATCGCTGCTTGACGGTGGCGATTCTCTCCGATGGGCCTTGCGGCTGCACCAGCAGTTGCTCGACGCGCTGGCCCGGTTTGAGTTCGCCTTTGATGTCGTAGGCGCGAACGACCAGCCCGGCCCAGTCTTGGTGAAACTCGTCCCACACGGCCTTGTCGAGTTTACTGCCATGCGTCAGGCCGGAGATGTTGCGTGCCGCGAGTTGAGGGTCAAAGGCTCCGAAGTTGCCAAGTTTTCGGGCAATAGACGCCGGTGTGCGGCGGAGAAGGGCCGCAAGTTCCTTCACGCGACTATCGCTGGCTTTGGTTCGCTGAAACGGAATTCGACAATATAACTCGAATGCCAGAATAAGTTCGTCGCGTGTCCAGGGTTGACCGTCGTTGGCGGGCCTCGAATCCATAGGATTCCTCGCCTGTTCCCAAAGCATTCTATCAATCAGTTACGACGGCCGCAATGATTGCCCGCACATTCTCAAAACCGCTTGAGGCCCTTGCCGATCTCGTTGAACAGGCTGGAGAGGGCGGGATAGAAAGACGTTTCCGCGACGGCGGCCCCGGTGCGGCGGATGTCGCGCAGTTCCGTGAGGTAACTTTCAAGGGGGTTCATATAACTCAGTACGGTAATGGCGGGCTGCGGGCAAGTCAAGCATTACCAAGGGCGCTAAGGCCGCGAACCGACAAGACCCGCTCGCGGCTGTCTCATCGCCTGGCGCGCCAGACTACGGCCGCAGCGGCTTCGCTTCGCCCGAGTAAGTCCGGCGTGCCTGCGGGCGAGGCATGCCTCGCCCCTACGTTCACGGGGCACCTGTAACTGACCCAGTACGGCGCTTGGGTAAGGATAAGTTGCATTTCCCGACGGCAGCCGCTAAAGTTCTCGCGTCCCGGCGGGGGGACGTTGCGCGGCCGGATGCCGCGCGCCACTTCCTGCCGCCAATTGCCAAAAGGAGCCGCCATTATGGAAAACAGAGCAATCACCGTCACCCTCCGGTTGCTGGTCGCGGGCCTGGCCCTGGCATTCTGCTGCACGGCCGCCGCATCGGCCGCCGAGTGGGCGCAAGCCAAGGGGCCACTCGCCACGCAGTGGACGAAGGAAGTTTCCCCGACAAACGCCCTGCCCGAGTACCCGCGGCCGCAGTTGGTCCGCAAAGAGTGGCAGACCCTCTACGGCCTCTGGGACTACGCCGTCACCGGCAAGGACGATGCCCAGCCCGCCGCAATGCAGGGCAAGATTTTGGTGCCCTACCCCATCGAGTCGGCCCTGTCGGGCGTCATGAGGCAGGTGAGCGAGAAGGAGCGCCTCTGGTACCGCCGCACGTTCGAGACCCCCGCCGCGTGGAAGGGCCAACGCATCCTTCTCCATTTCGGCGCGATCGACTGGGACGCCGCCATCACACTCAACGGTAAGCAGATCGGCGAACACAAGGGCGGTTACGACGCGTTCTCAATCGACATCACCGACGCCCTGAAGGACGGCGGCCCGCAGGAACTCGTCATCTCCGTCTACGACCCCACAAACTCCGGCAGCCAGCCGCGCGGCAAGCAGGTCCACAGGCCGGGCGGCATCATGTACACCCCCACCACCGGCATCTGGCAAACCGTGTGGCTGGAGCCCGTGCCGGCCACGCACATCACCAACATCTTCCAGTTGCCCAGCGTCGACGGCAAGTGCCTGCGGCTGCACGTGTTCGCGGCCGGCGACACCGCGGCCGAGGTAACGGCCGTCGCCACCGACGGCGATAAGGAAGTCGCCAAGGCCTCCGGCAAGGCCGGCACGGAGATCATCATTCCCCTGGCGGACATGAAACTCTGGTCGCCCGAGAGCCCGTTCCTCTACGGCCTGAAGGTCGAACTCAGGAGCGGCGGCAAGGCGGCCGACGCCGTCGAAAGTTACTTCGGCATGCGGAAAATCGAGATCGCCAAGGACGACAAGGGCGTCAACCGCATGATGCTCAACGGCAAGTTCGTGTTCCAGGTGGGGTTCCTGGACCAGGGTTTCTGGCCGGACGGCATCTACACCGCCCCGACCGACGCCGCCCTGCGGTACGACATCGAGATGACCCTCAAACTGGGCATGAACCTCGCACGCAAACACGTCAAGATCGAGCCCGAGCGGTGGTACTACTGGGCCGACAAACTGGGCCTGCTGGTGTGGCAGGACATGCCCGCCGGCGACAACAAGACCCCCGAGGCCAGGAAGCAGTTCGAGGTGGAGTTGGAGGCGATGGTCCGGACCCACCGCAACCACCCATCTATTATCATGTGGGTCGTTTTCAACGAGGGCTGGGGCCAGCACGACACCGAGCGCCTGACCGCCCGCGTCAGGGAGATGGACCCCTCGCGCCTCGTCAATAACGCATCCGGCTGGACCGACAAGAAGTGCGGCGACGTGATGGACATCCACTCCTACCCCAACCCACAGTGCCCGCCGCTGGAGGAGAAGCGGGCCTGCGTCCTGGGCGAGTTCGGCGGCCTGGGCCTGCCGGTCGAAGGCCACATGTGGAAGAAGGAGAGTTGGGGCTACAAGGGCATGGCCGATGCCGAAGAACTGACGCGCACCTACGAGAAACTCCTCCAGAAGGTCTACGAACTCAGGGATAAGCCCGGCCTGAACGCCGTCGTCTACACGCAGACCACCGATTGCGAGGTCGAGTGCAACGGCCTCCTGACCTACGATCGCATCCTGAAAGGGGACCTGGAGCGCCTCGCGGCCGCCAACCGCGGCGATTTCTCGAAGATTCCCCCGCCGCCCATCGTCAAGACCGTTGTGCCGACCTCCGAGGAATCGGGCATCGAGTGGCGGTACACCACCGATAAGCCCGCCGCCGATTGGATTAAGCCCGCCTTCGACGACTCCGCCTGGAAGAAGGGCCCCGGCGGCTTCGGCACGAAGGGCTCGCCCGGCGCGGCCGTCCGAACCGAGTGGAAAACGCCCGATATCTGGCTGCGACGCGAGATCGACATGCCCGACGCCAAGTTCGCGCCGCTCCAGTTCCGCGTCCACCACGATGAGGACGTGGAGGTGTACGTGAACGGCGTCCTGGCCCTCAAACTGAAGGGCTTCCAGGGTGAATACGAAGAGCACCCCATGACGGCCGCGGGCAAGGCCGCCCTAAAGCCCGGCAAGAACCTCATCGCCGTCCACTGCCTCCAGACCGCGGGCGGCCAGTACGTGGACGTGGGCATCGTTGACGTGATCCCGGCCAAGGCGAAGTAGCACCGCATCAGGGCAAGCGATAGGCTACACGCGGCAAGCCATAGGCGGCACGCGGCAAGCCATAGGCGGCAAACCAAGAACTTTGCGCGGCGGGTCTCCCGACCTGCCGCGCAACTTAAGGCTTCGCGCGGCGACCGAGGTCGCCGGCTAAATGTGCCGGCGGGGCTTATAGCCTTTAGTAGCGAAATGTATCGCGTTCGCTTTAGTATATTTTATCGGGATAATGAGGATTCTCCGCCACCCCTTCCGGACGCCCGAAAATACCGAGGGACATCTATGAGAGGACAGTGCGGAGTGGGGAGTGCGGAGTGCAGAATGCAGAGTGAAAAACTGAACGAAGGGTAACCCCGCTCAGTTCGGGCGCTCATTCGGCCCAAGCGGGGTGGCATGCAACGCCGTTAACTATCCTTGGTCTGGTACAATGATTCGAGATAATAAAAACAGCCCCTTTTTGCCGATTTGGGTCTTTGGTAAAGAGTCCCAAAGCAAAAAGGAGCGTGTCTATGAGGATACCCAA
>JAPLMO010000011.1 GCA_026386995.1 Planctomycetota bacterium
TGGACGTCGCATACGGCCACGACCTTGACCTCGTTGTTCCCGATGAACGTCCGCATGTCGCCCATCCCCTGAATGCCCATGCCGATGCATCCCAGCGCCAAGCGGTTGGATGGCGCCGCCGAATCCCCAGCGCCAAAGACCGACGAAGAAACGAACGCGGGAAGGCCGATAGCACCGGCCAGGGTGCCAGATAGTTTCAGGAATTGCCGACGGCTTGCGGAAAAGGAATCTGACTGTCGTCGTTCAGGCATTGGAAAATCTCCCTGCAAAGTGCGCTTAGTAATCCTCGAAAGCACTTCTCGCCGAAGTGTATTCTCTCACGGTTACGGTGGCCGAGTCAAGGAAGCGGCGGACGAACGGCCGGGTTGGCGTTCTCCGCGTGATAGATCTTGATCAGCTCAGCAAAGGCTTCCTTGCAGTGATCGTTTGGCTTCCCTCCGTTGGCCTTCAACTCGGCATCGAGCAACGCACGCAGGTATAGCACCCGCCAGCGCCAGCCGTTGCGGGCTTGTGGCGTCAGCTTGGCGTCCACGCGCTGCACGATCGCGAAGGCATCTTCCGCGCCCGGGTCGGCCTGCGGTTTCGCCCCGCGCGAGGGAAACCAATCCAGGTCCAGTTTCACGACCTCCAACTCGCCGGGCCACCAACGCCAGTGATGGTTCTGTTCCAGCGTGGCGATTACCTTCACTATCTCGTCGACCACCTCCGGCGAATACTCGAAGGCGACGTATTCCCGCAGCGTTTGGGCCGCGGGCCGGTCGTTCCAGTACAATTGGCTCGACACGACCTTGGTGATGTCCTCGTAAATGCCCTCGGAGTACGGGAAGCCGCCACTGCTGTGCTGCTTGACGGCATCCCACTGCTGCTGCGCCCTGCGCGAAAGCGGCGTGGCCCCGAAGCCGCCCCAGGGAAACGTCTCGTGCATGCTGATCTCGGGAAACCCGACCATCGGCAACTTGCCGGGCATTGGGCGCGTCGTGCCTTCGGCCAGAATATAGTCGGCCCAGGGCTTCTTTGCGGCGAAGACGCGGGCAAGTCCCTGCCATTCGCCCTCGTCGAAGAACCACGTCGACAGGATGATCTTCGTCCCGGGCAGTTTCTTGCGGGCCAGCGCCGCCACCGGCTCCGCGGCCTTCAGGAAACCGTTGCTCCCCCAGGGCCGGCACTGCGCACAGCCGCAGCCGCCTTGGTCGTAGGGCCATATCCACACGTAACGCGGCTGCAGATCGGCGCACCAGTCGAACTCCCCGCCGAGAACACCTAGGATGTACTCCATGCCGCCGGCCTTGCTCGGGCAGACGGCACAGTCGTACCAACCGCCCCGCTTGCCGCTAGGATCGGCCCGCAACTGCGCGGGGGAGTTATTATAGGCTTCGTTGGCAATCACTCCCGGAACCACGTCCAGTCCGATGCGCTTTGCCGTTGCGCAGATGGCATGAAGACGATCGCGAAACGCCACTGCTTTTGGATCGTCAACGCCGTCAAAATGATGCATGTCGTACCAGAAGGCAATTGCGTTGTACCCCCACAGCCCGAGGTCTTCCACGTACTGTTGCACTTCCTCAACAGGCGCATCGTGGTAGAAGTTGTGGAAGTGGGTGGCGAAATAGATGCCGCGGATCGGTTTTTGCGGCAAGGAGGTCCCGCGCCACGCCCCGGTCGTGAATCCTCCTTGGTCGTAGCGGCTGGTCCGCAGGAACTTGCCCACGCCGTAGAGCAACCCCCGCTCGTCGTTGCCGGCGATCCGCACGCATCTGCCGGAGCGGTCTTCGACCACGAAACCCTCGGCACCAATGCCGGCTGTAATCGCCAATTCAACCGTCAGCGGCGCATCGCCCACCGTGATAACTCTGGCCTCGCACCGCTGTTGGATTTGACGGGCGAACACCCGCCCGATGTTCTCGACCACCGGGCCAGGCTTCGGCGGAAGCACCAGCCGAACCGACTTCGTCGCCTCGGCATACAACGGCGGCGCAAGCCACGCGAGCAGAAGACAGAGGCAAAGCATGCTCTTCATGGCAACGATTCCCTTGCTGAGTCTTCGGGATCGCACATCATTTCACCTGCGGCGGCTTGATGGGCATCGAATGGGCGTTCTCGGCATGATAGATCCGCGTTAGCTCCTCGAAAGCCTCCTTCAGCGCCGCTCCTTCCCTCCGTCCGTGCCGGTCGAAAAGCTCCTTGTCGATCAACGCGCGCAAGCAAAAGATCCGCCACCGCCAGGCACTCTTGGCCTGGGACGTCAGTTTGGCCTCGGCCTGTTGGACCGACGCAAACGCCGCAACCGCGCTCGGGCCGATGCGGTTCCGCAGATGGTTCTTTTCCAACGTTTCCACCACTGCCGCCAATGGCTCGACAACCTCCGGCCCATACTCGAAGGCGATGTACTCCTTGACCGTCTCGGTGGCGGGCCGCGCCGGATCCCAATAAAGCTGACTGCAAATGACCTTGTTCAAGTCCTCGTAGATTCCTTCCGAATAGGGGAAACCGCCGGCGAGCTTCTTTTGGGTCTGGTGCCACAGCCGCTGGAACCGTTCCGGCAGCGGATTGGCCCCGTAGCCGCCCCAAGGCCCTTGCCCCCACATGCTGATCTCGGGGAAGTTCAGCAGCGGCAGCCCGCCGGGCACGCCTGTTTCCAGCGGATAGCGGGGGAAATCCTCATGGGCGTCGGCTTGAATGTAGTCGACCCAACTCTTGTCCTCGGCAATCGCCTTGGTCAACCCTTCCCATTCGCCGCAGGGCGGCGAGTCGTAGGTCCAGGTGGAAAGAATGATCCGCGCTCTGGGGAATTTCGTCCGCACGCTCGCGCTCAACTCGCGGCAGAGCTTGGGATACCCCCGCGCGCCCCAGGGCCAACAGTTGTTGCAGCCGCAGCCGCCTTCATCGTAAGGCCAGTAGTTGATATAGTCCAGGCCCACGTCGGCGAACTCGTCCAACAGGCGCTCCCAATCCCGCAGGAGCCACTCGTGCGCCTGCGCCTTGGCCGGACAAAGCTGCACGCCGAAGTTCCCGTGCCGGCCCAAAGGATCTGGCACCGGGGTGTTGCGCAGTTCTTTAGGCGAGGACTTGAACGCATCGTTGGCCGCCTCGATCAGGCCCACGCGCATCCCTGCTGCATGGGCCGCCCGCGTAATCTCCTTCAGTCTGTCCAATGATCGCCGCGCGGCCGGGTCGTCAAAACCGTTGAACTGCCAGTGGGGAAAATGGATCACGAGCGAATTGACTCCCCAGAGAGCCAAGTCTTCGACATACCGCCCGACTGCATCGATCGGCGCCACTTCGTAGAAGTTGCCGAAGTGCGTGGCGAAATAGACGCCGCGGACCGGGCAGGCCGGCACGGACGTGCCGCGCCACGCTCCTGGGCTGAATCCGCCCTGGTCGTAGCGCGAGGTGCGCAGGAACTTGCCCACGCCGTAGAGCAGCCCCCGCTCGTCGTAGCCGGCGATCCGCACGCCGCCGCCGGGGCGGTCCTCAATACGGTAGCCTTCGGCGCCAATGCCGGGTGCAATCGCCAATTCCACCGTCAGCGGCGCATCGCCTGCCGTGATAACCTTGGCCTCGCACCGCTGTTGGATTTGACGGGCGAACACCCGCCCGATGTTCTCGACAACCGGGCCAGGCTGCGGCGGAAGCACCAGTCGAACCGACTTCGTCCCCTCGGCATGTAACGGTGAGGCAAGCCAACCGAGCAGAAGACCGATGGATAGCAGTCTACTCATCACACAGTCCTGTCTACGAATACTGTTCATGGGCTTGTTGTCACTTGTCGCCTGCGGCTTTGACGTAGCGGGCATCCGAATACGGCACACCTGCGACCTTCCATGAGAACCGTTGCCGTGTCAAGACGGAATCGTCGCCGTGGCTTCCTGCGTGGAAGCGGTTCAACCTCGCCAGTTCGACAGAAGCATTTATCCCCACATTCCTTGAGGAACAGCAGGGGTTTCATGATTCAGCCGAGGCTACGCCGCGTCCCGGTAGTAGCTCTTGAGCAGGTTCCGCCACACAGACAAGGAGACTTTCCCTCTTCGAACGGGGACCTCACTTCTTTCCACCCAGCATCTCAAGACGTTGGCGGGCCTCGCGCTTGCCCAGGCGGCGGACAGCTGCCAGGCCGGGCAACTGTTTCTGCCTCGGCCGCGACTTGCCGGATTCCCAGGAGTAGATCGTCAGCGCTGCGACGCCCACGAGCCTGCCGAAATCCTTTGCTGAAAGGCCGAGGCGGGCGCGCTGGGCCTTGACGCTTCGCGCGGAGAACCGCACCCCTTTGGTCTCTTGCGGTAGCGGGGGCGGGCTTGCGACCCGGCGCTGTTCCTGCTTCTCCAGGAAGGCGATGGTGTGCGCGAGGGCGGCCACCTGACGCTTCAGAGCGGCGATGTCGCGCCGGTGCTGGGCCGTGAGCCGCCGGGTCTTCTGGGTCTGGCCTCTGATCTCGCGACGGGCCAGGCGGCGGATATTTTCGTTCAAGAGGCTGGCGAGGTTGGCCATTCCTTCACTCCTTCTGCGGGCAAGCGGTCCTTTGGCTCCTTTGGTGCAAGCGATTGCCAATCATGCCAAGAAAGTCGGGGTGCGGCAAGCATCTTCCTCGAAACGAAGGTGCGGATGGCTCAGGCTGAGGGGCAAGGTGAACCCGTCCCGGAAGGGCTGGAATGTACAAGTGGGTCACCTTGCATTCCACGGGTGGGGCCGTCCGCCACCTCCGGTGCGCACGCTGCCGCCGCAGAGAAGGTCGATGGGCCGCCCAGCCCCCCAGGCGTCCGGGCACAGGTGGTTCCCCAGGCGCCAATCACCCCAGGCGAATAGCCCGAGCTCGCACATTCTGCCTTCCGGCCTCCGGCCGCAGGCGAGCATGCGATAAGGCAGATGGCTCGCTCAGGCAATAACGCGGTGGAGGTGATTGGCATGAAGGGAACCACCAGCGAAGGCCGGACGCCCAGTGCGGGCTGCGGCCAGCAGTCAGGGCCAGGGCAGACCTGTCCCATGCGGCTTCCGATAGTCCGAATCCGTGGCCGCCTGTATTATCGGGACGACCGCTTGCAGGAATTCCGGGCCGTGGACGCCCCGTGGGACCGAGTGCCCTTTGAGGTCATGGTCTGGGCACGGGCCATCCTGGGCAAGTGGCCGGACTGAACCGGCCCGGCCAGAATATCCGGGCAGAACGTATGCCGGAGCCGCTGGGACGCAAGCCGCCGCCCGGTTATTGGGGCCTTGGGTGATTGGCTCGGCGGCGGCCGGTGGGGCTGGCTGGAGGCCACCCTCACCGAATGGGAGGGAGGATGCCGCAGACATGAACCTGCGGCTGGGCACGTGTACGCGCTAGGGATACCGGCGGTCCCCTGAACAGAAGCCGTGGTGTCTGATGGCATAGGCGAACAGCCTGTGCAGGATCTCACGGATGCCGTTGGCGGTCTTGGCCGCCAAGTAGGTTCGCTTGATGCGGGAGTCGAGGAATCGGTTGATGACCGCGGGCGTCACATCCTCGAGGAACCGTGCCTGGACATGGTCAACGGTGTACTTGTCGGGCCAAAGCTTCGCCCGCCGTCTGTTGAGGTTTCCCGGCGGCCTGATCTTGAGAGATCCGCAGACCTCGCCGAAGACGTTTCTCAAACGGCTCACGTCCTTGCGGTAGGAATTGTGGGTCTGTTTCGTCTTCATGTGTCCGCAGAACGCGTCAAGCAAAGTGGGCAGCGGGAGTCGGCTGGTCTCTGGCAGATTCCTTGTCGGTAGTTCACGCTCGATCTGTCGGACCTTGTCGCGGGTGATCCGTTCACTGTTCGTGCCGAGGTATATCCTGGCCTGTAGGCCGTTCGAGCGTTGGCCAATCTGCGATCTGCTACAGATTCTGTCTACGCGAGCCATGACAGCCTCAGCACCTCTGGCACCTTTTTTGCCAGGCACAGAGTTTAGCGGAGGCTGTCCCGCAGGTACTTACGGGTGGCTGACGTGCCGGTTATTTGCGGGAAAGACAGGTCTGATTCAGGTAGGGTCCATGTGCCGCGTTTTCCCCCGCCACCCGCCGCAGTTGTCGCCGGCAGCAGCTGCTATTTGTGTTTCCTGTGGTAAGAGCAGACCGGGTGTGGTTACGATAAAAAGTTAGCCTTGGGTCCCGTGTGGCCTTAAGCGGATGATCATATGGAACCGTTCTGCTCATTATGCCGCCCTGTGCACGCGATGAGCAAGCCCCTCGCCATTTTCGTCTTTGTTTTGTCACTTCTTGTTCCTAAGACCGTCTTGGCGCATCAGCCGCGGATTGTGGAAAGTGGTCCGGCGGATATATGTCAACCGGAAGTGTCGCAGGCTTTTTACGGCGAACTCACCGGCGCGCCGGTGGAATACCGGATTCAGTCGGCCGAAGCCTTCCGCCTCTACGTCGGCATTCTGGTGCCGGACGTTCCGGAAGCGAGGAAGGATATTTCCGTCGAAATCTTCCGCATCACTCCGAATGGAAACGAGGCTGTGGTGCTTCTCGACGGAAAAGCGTTCGAGTGGACGCCGTTCTTTGAAGAGTTTGCTCAAGACAACTACTTCTGGGGGCCGGAATACAAGGCGGAGGATTCCCAGAAAGGCGTGGAACTTAGGGGACGAACGACTCGGTACGCGTGACCTATTACCTCGACGGCCAGGTCAAAACGCGGACCGACCAGGCCGGCCTTGTGTTGACCTATTCTTACGACTCGCTACGCCGCAAGATCGGCGAGCAGGTCACCGACTGGAACAACGGTCCCGCCGACGATACGGTCCAGTCCCTTGGCACCGACTACGATGGCCTGGGACGCGTCGAGAAAGTCACCGCGTACGGCGCCAACGCTTTGGTCCTGAACCAGGTCCAGTACGCCTTTGACGACATGGGCCGTCTGAAGCGTGAGTACCAGGCCCATACCGGCGAAGTGGACCCCGATACCACGCCGTACGTCGAGTACACGTATTATGCCCCCCTGAACGGGACCGTCTACGACAAATGCCTGCGCCTGGTATCGACGCGCTACCCCAACGGCCGCATCGTCCACGCGACGTACGGCTCGAGCGGCACCGTGCCTGACGCCCTCTCGCAACTGGCGGCCTTTAACGAAAACGACGGCGGCACGCCGGGCAATCCGCTCGCCCAGTTCGCCTACAACGGCATCGCACGCATGGTCAAGGAGACGCACCTTGCCGGCGGCACGGCCGTCATGTCGCTCGACTACACGAGTTCATCCGGCGGCGCGGCTGCGCCCTATCCCGGAATCGACCGCTACGGCCGCATCGCCTGGCAGACCTGGAAAAAGAGCGACGGCACACCTCTCGACCGCTACTTCTACGGCTACGATAACGCTTCCAACCGCATCTGGCGGGGCGAACGCACGAACCTAACCGGGCTTGCAGGGCGGGACGAGGCCTACGCTTATGACGGCCTGGGACGCCTCACGAAGGCCGTGCGCGGCATCTTGGGCAACGGCGGCAGCGGCGGATCGCCCATCTGCCCGATTGCCGGCGATTGCGCGGGATCTGGCGGTGTTCCAAACGGCCAGGTGGACTCCTCCGATCAGAGCGTTTGGTCCTATTGGTCCGGCGATCCCGGCTCGTGGTTTCAGGGCGACTTCAACGGCGACGGCATCGTGAATAGCACTGATGCTACTCTTGGGACCGACAACCTCAACCTGAATACGCGGTCCGTTTCCCGCACCTGGCAGTGGTCCCTCGACTCCGTGGGCAACCCTGGCAGGGCAAGCCTGCCGTGGCTTGACCGCTGGACGGAGTACCGGGAAGATGCGGGCGACGGCACGGCGTGGGACCTCGTGCAGGCCCGCTCGCACAACAAGGCCAACGAGATCGACACCAACGACGTTCACTCCGACACGCCGGGCAACGCCATTGCCGCATCACAGGGGGACAACTGGATCGACCCGAAGTACGATGCCGCAGGCAACATGAGCCAGGCGCCCGTGCCGGGGGCGGAGACGACTCGCCAGCACTATAAGTTCGATGCCTGGAACCGGCTGGTCGAGGTCCGGGCCGACAGCACCGGCACCCCCGGCACACCCGGCGCAATCGTCGCCACGTACCGCCATGATGCCACCGGGCGGCGTATCCGCAAGTTGCTGGGCACTGACCCGGTGACGGCGCTCGACTACTATCACAATAGCGGTGGCCAGATCATCGAGGTCCGCAAGGGCGGCTCGGAATATCCGCTGGAACAGTACCTCTGGTCTCCGCGGTACGTGCACGCGCCGGTCATGAGGTGGCGCGACGGCAACACCGACGGCGACCTGGAGGATGAAGGCGATTCGACGCTGTACTACTGCAATGATGCCAACATGAACGTGACGGCCCTGGTCAACACCTCCGGCACGGTGGTCGAGAGGTATCTGTATGAGCCGTACGGCAAGGTCACGATTTATGACGGTTCCTGGGCCAACCCTTCGAGCACGTCGGCCGTCTCCAACGAGGTTCTCTTCACCGGCCACCGGCTGGATCCGGAATCGGGGCTTTACACCACCCTGTATCGGCCGTATCATCCCACGCTGGGCGACTGGACCGGCCGTGACCCGAAGGGGTACGTGGATGGGATGAGGTTGTATGAGTATGTGGGCAGCTGTCCCCTGAGCCGCATGGATGCGATGGGGTTGGAGAAGTCCCTCTCTGAGGCAGCTTGGGATGCCTTCCGCTCAATGTGGACTTCTAACGAATCCCCGACTGAGAGGAGGAAAAGCCTAGCGCGAGATTATGAGGCGGCGGCACCTGAGCCGGTGTTCGTCGTCAGGGTGGACCCCAACGCGAGCAAGGTCACCCAGTTTCAGCAGAAGATAGCCGCCGTGCCCGTTGCCGGGAATCTGACAAGCGCGTATAATGAGCACGCATATAGGAACAATGATGTCGCCGCTCAGGGTTATCTGTTGAACGCGGCGGCAGATGCCTGTTTTGTGTTGGGGAGTGGGGCTGGCGGGGCGGCGGCAGGAGTACGGGCAACCGCTAATGTGGTTGCGGCCACAAGGTCGGCGGCGGCCAGTAAAACGGCGGCCCCCGCGGCACCGGCCGAGGCAGCGGAGGGAATGGCTCCCAAGCCGGTTTCAACGCCTGTCTCCGGGGCGGACATGCCAGCGGGGAGCCTGCGGGGACCCGCGAAGCCGACAAGCGCCCCGGTAGAAGGCCCTGCGGCTGCCCCGACTACGGAGCCGGTTCTTCAGGGGTGTTTCCCGGCGGGTACCTTGATTGATGCGGGGGAGGGGCCTAAGCCCATTGAGACGGTCTGTGAAGGCGAAGAGGTGTGGGCATGCAATCCTGAGACGGGTAGGTGGGAACTCAAGCCTGTCGTTATGCCGATGACGCAACACTACGCAGGCGATATCGTCAACCTGACAGTTGGCGACGAGTCGATTGAGGCAACCGGAAACCATCCGTTTTGGGTAGTGGCTGGGCCAGGGCTTGCAGAGAGGCATCCGGCCTGCGACGTTTACGAGCAAGAGCGAGGCTTGACCAAGAAGGGCCGTTGGGTAGAGGCAAGAAGCCTTTGCGTTGGCGACGTTTTGTGCCTAAGGAATGGAGCCGACGCCACGATTCTGGCTCTCTCAACCCGGCATGGCAGCATGGCAGTTTACAATATCGTGGTTGATGGGCTTCACACTTATGCCGTTGGAAGTTCTGGCATCCTTGTGCATAACAAACCAGTGCGAGCGGCTTCCGGCGAAGAGGGGGGATTCGTTAAGATGCCGAAGGGTGATAACACGGCTCAAAACAAGGCTTTCGCCGAGGCGTGCAGGAGGCTTGGCATAGCGGGCGATAAGACGAAAATGCAAAGTCTGCATCGCGAGATCACAAAGCAAAACATGTCCATTGACGATATCGTGAAAACAGGGGAGTCTTTGTTTGGAGGGAGTACCAAGTAATGACCAGAACTTCTATTCGACAATTGAAGCATGCCCTCAACGGTCTGGTTGGAACCACCTGTTGGGGGGTGGCCGCTGGGGGGTGTACCGGCTCCCGGTTTAACCTCGATTTCGGCGAGAAACGAAAGCTCCCTGTTGAGTCGAAGAATGTGCGATTGCCTCTTATTGTAAGGAAGTACCAGGGAGAATTCGGCCTTCAGGTGGGCTGCGCAGCTTGGCGGCTTGACACCAGGCGGAAGTCGATAACCTCCTCAACGGATTTGTGTTCCCCCGATGGTCCTTTGGTGGCTGGGCTTGAACGTTTGCGGGGCTGTGTGGTCACAAGCGTACAACTTAGCGAGCCGGGCCTGGATGTGACGATAGAATTCGACAGAAAATATTGGTTGCGAATCTTCTGCGACCAATTTGACTCAGACTGCGACAACTACACCGTATCTCGTGAGCAACTATACATAGGCGTAGAGGGCCGCTTGCGTGTGTCCGTTAAGGACTATGCTGGTCCAGGGGAATTGGGTTCCCCAACCGCTAAGGAGTAGAAGTTATGAGATCGACACCAACGACGTTCACTCCGACGGGCCGGGCAACGCCATTGCCGCATCACAGGGGGACGACTGGATCGACCCGAAGTACGATGCCGCAGGCAACATGAGCCAGGCGCCCGTGCCGGGGGCGGAGACGACACGCCAGCACTATAAGAGTGCGTCCCAATACCTTAACTTTTTGTTCCCGGCCAGCCGATGACACAGGTGGGAAGGGAGGACCACCTCATGCCACGGACTGCCAAGGAGGAGACTCGATCCAAGCGGCGACGGCGCGAGAACCGCAAGCCGCTGAAACGACGGGTCGGCTGGCGCGACGTGCCGGACGAATTCTGGAAGATCCTGGCCCCGCTGGTTCCGGACCATGCGATCAGTCCGAAGGGCGGGCGGCCACCGACGCCGCATCGCACCATCTTCAACGGCATCCTGTATGTGTTGCGGACGGGGTGCCAATGGAAGATGATGCCGCGGGAATACAGTTCCGGTTCATCGGCCCACCACCATTTCCAGGCGTGGGTCCGCTCCGGGGTGTTCCACGAACTGTGGCGGCTGTGCCTGGAGCAGTATGACGACCTGAAGGGCATCGACTGGCAGTGGCAAACGGTTGACTCAGTCACGGTTTCGGCCCCGGTAAAGGGGGCGATTGCGTCGGCAAGAACCCGACGGACCGGGCCAAGCTCGGCACCAAACGCCACATCCAGACTGATGGCAACGGTATCCCGCTGAATGCGTCGTTGTCGGGAGCCAACGATCATGACAAGACCCAGCTTGCCGGCATGCTGGATCGCCGGGTGGTTGCCCGGCCCCCGCCGAGAAGAGTCAAGCAGCACCTGTGCTTGGACAAAGGATATGACTACCCCGACATCCGCCGCATGGTGGCCCGACGTGGATACATTCCGCACATTCCGTACCGGGGCGAGGAACCCGCCGTACGCAAGCATCCCGGCGGGCAAGCCCACCGCTGGGTCGTGGAGCGAACCAACCGCTGGCACAATCTGTTCCGTCGGCTCAAGATTCGCTACGAGGTTCATGCAGAAAATTACCTTGGCTTTGTCGAGCTGGCCTGCGCCATTATCTGTTTTCGACGCGCCCGCTCATCATGACCGTTTTGGGACGCACTCTTAGTACGCTTCGCCGGCCCTTTGCCGCAGAGCATGCAGGCGGGGGCGTCTTCGGCAGTGGCAGGGAGGAGGCGGATCGTGGCCTTGGTCTTGTCGCTTATGCGCTTCTCGCACTCGCGGCTGCCGCACCAGGGGGCCACGACGAACCCGGGCTTCTCCTTGATCGCCTTCTTGAAGTCGTCGTACGACTCGACGGTGACGAAACTCGCCTCCAGCCGCTCCTTCGCGCGCTTAAAGAGCGCGGCCTGGATATCCTCGAGCATCACGGGCAGTTCGTGGACAAGCGATTCCTGCGGCATGGGTTTCTTTTCGCCCGTGTCGCGGCGGACCACGATTACCTGGCCCTGAGCGAGGTCCTTCGGCCCCAGTTCGATGCGGATGGGCACCCCTTTCAGTTCCCACTCGTTGAACTTCCAGCCGGGCGAGACGTTGTCGCGCTCGTCCAGGCGTACGCGCACACGGTCTTCCAGCGGCTCGGTGATGCGGTAGGCCGCCTGCATAATTGCGGCGTTGTCGGCCTCGGCCTTCAGGATGGGGACGATCACCACCTCGATGGGCGCGAGTTTCGGCGGCAGCACCAGGCCGGCGTCGTCGGAGTGGCTCATGATGAGTGCCCCGATGAGCCGCGTGGAGACGCCCCAACTGGTCGCGTAGACATATTCGAGTTGCTTATCGCGGTTCTGGAACTGGACGTCGAACGCCTTGGCGAAGTTCTGGCCCAGGTAATGGCTCGTCCCCGCCTGTAGCGCCTTGCCGTCCTGCATCAGGGCCTCGATGGTGTAGGTCGTGACGGCGCCGGGGAACTTCTGGCCCTCGCTCTTGCGGCCGGCCAGGACGGGCATGGCCATCCACTCTTCGGCGAACTTGCGGTAGATGGCGAGCATGCGTTCGGCCTCTTCGACCGCCTCCTTCTCGGTGGCGTGGGCGGTGTGGCCCTCCTGCCAGAGGAACTCGGCTGTGCGCAGGAAGAGGCGCGTCCGCATCTCCCACCGCACGACGTTGGCCCACTGGTTGTAGAGGAGCGGGAGGTCGCGCCACGAGTGGATCCACTTTTTGTACATCGCCCAGATGATCGTTTCGGAGGTCGGGCGGATGACGAGCGGCTCCTCCAGCAGTTTGCCGCCGCCGTGCGTGACGACCGCGCATTCCGGCGCGAAGCCCTCGACGTGCTCCGCCTCTTTCTTCAGGAACGATTCCGGGATGAGCAGCGGAAAGTAGCAGTTCGAGTGCCCGGTGGCCTTGAACATGTCGTCCAAGGCACGCTGCATGCGTTCCCAGATGGCGTATCCCCAGGGTCGGATGACCATGCACCCCTTGACGGGAGCGTAATCGGCCATCTCGGCCCTCATTACGATGTCGATGTACCACTGGTTGTAGTCGTCGCTGCGTTTGGTCAGTTTAGCCACGTGCTGCGGACTCCTTTCGTTAGTGCGGCCAGGGATTCTACGGCAAATCCGCCGCAATGGCAACGGTTTCGCGGCCGGCGATCGCTTACGAAGGGGTCAGGAGCCCTATCTGTAAGGCTCCTGACCCCTTCCCCCCGCGCCAAGACGGCTTCCGCGGCGATACCCCCGCCGCAATACTGTCGCGGGGAATTTTCGGTTCATTTTCTCCGATTTCTTTCCGATAACCAATATAGCACCCGGCATTGGGATGGAGCCCCTGCACGGAGAGATTGTCACCCATGGTGCACGTCGACGAAACGGGGAAAACCACCTTCTATTTCCGTCATGCGACGGACGGGCCGGTCTTTATTGTCGGGGACTTCTGCCAGTGGCAGCAGGATCACCTGCCGATGCGCCGCATCGCGCCGCACGAATGGATGCTCATGCTGCGCCTCCCCCCCGGCACGTACGAGTTCCGCTATCTGGTCGGCGGCAACTGGTTCACCGACTACGCGTCGTTCGGCGTCAACAAGAACATGTTCGGGCACTATAACTCGGTGCTTCGGGTCCCGAAGGTGCGTCCGGCGGTGCAGGAGCCGGTCCGCGTGCGGAAGGACAGGACCGGCCGCCTTGCGGCATCGGCATAATATTCCCGGAGGGGAATGACGTAATAATCACCCGGGTTGCGGGGCTGAGTTGGCCACAGGTGACAAGCCTGTGGCCAATCTTTTTGGCCGACCCGGCGACCCGGCGACCTCGCCCCCGAATTGCGCGGCGGGTCTCCTGACCCGCCGCGCAAACCCTGGGTCGCCGGCTAAATGTGCCACGGGCTTTTGACGTTTTCCGGTTCCTGCCGTTTTGGCAGCGAACGTAAGTCGCGTTTTTGCAGAAACACTTACGTCAATTATTAGAGCGGCGCACCCCCTTTTGGGGGGTCCGAAAAGGCAAAAACGGCCTTGGCGCTAGCGCCAGAGGGGGTGGCGCGTCAAAATGTTAAGATGGGTAAATCAGGGACAGCGCCGGTCGGTTTCGCGGGGCGGGGCCGGGGGGCCGGGCGGCGTTGGCGCTGTCCCTGATTTCGGGTGGTTCGGCCCCCCCGGCGGCCTCAGGGACTGCCATTTTGGCAGTCGGCAGGAGAGCGCGACAAGAACCTCACGCCGCAGAGGCGGGAACGGGGAACCCGCCAGAGGCCTGGCGGCCAAGTTTGGGAACTTGCCTTTTGGCGGGCGGAGAGACCTTACGCCTTCTTTATCTCGCGGAAAACGGGGGCCTGATCCAGGGTAAAGACCACGACCTCTTCGCCGGTGGCGGTGCTGATGTCGTGGTGCAGGCTCAGCACTTTGACGCCGGTGGCCTCCTGGACCAGGGCCTCCATGGTCGGCCGCGCAGTCTCGATCAGATGGGTCCGCACCTGTTTCAAGAGGTCGCGGCCCTTCTCGCCCGGGAGGGACGCGACCAGGTGCTGTTCGGCGGCGCTCAGGATGCCCTGGAGCCGGATCACGAGAAAGTCGCCGATGAGGTGGACGTGGATGTCCTTGGGTCCCCGGCCCATGTAGTCCTGCTCAAAGCGGCTGACCCCCTTGCAGATGGCGGCCTCGATCTCTCCCTGTGTTTTCATAGCGACCTCGAATGTGCCCTGATTCCCGGCCGGCGGCCCGCGCGGGCAATAGCCTGTATATGCCGGCAGAACAGGCATCCTCGGCTACCGGACAGTATACAACATAATGTGCGGGGGGGAGAAGAAATATTTCAAGAATTTTTTTGCTTTTGCCCGTCCGCGCGTGTATAATACATCCTACTTGGATCGAGGGGGAACATGATAGGTCCTCTCCAAGTCGGAAGACTAGACAAAGGGCAGCCCTGTCGTACAGGGCGGCCTGTTGCCGGGTAAGCCGATGTGGTTCAGCACCCTCGGGTGTTTAACCGCGTCGGCTTTTCTTATTTCCGGTGGTGCGGGAAGGCCGCAACCACCACGTTGTCAGTAACTTTTTAGAGGGAGACTTAGAATGAACCGCAAGTGCTTGATTCTCGCGGCCATCGTGGCATTACCACTTCTTGCTGCCAGTCAGTCCTACGCCAGTCCGATTAACCTCGGAACGGCGGGCAATTTCGTGATTCTGGGAAAATCAGGAATCTCAACCAGTGGAGGCTCAGCCGTTGGAGATATTGGAGTCAGCCCGATCGCTGCGACTGCCATCACCGGATTCTCGTTAACACTGGCTCCCGGGGGTACATTTTCGACATCAGCCCTGGTGACCGGAAAAGTCTATGCGGCCGACTACTCGCCCCCTACTCCAACGTATATGACTGCGGCTATAAGCGCCATGGAAGCCGCATACACCGTCGCCGCCGGGCTGGGGCCTGTCACCATTGCCGAGATGGGATCGGGAAATATCGGCGGGCTGACCATCACCCCCGGCATCTACAAATGGACAACCGGAGTTATCATACCGACGGATGTCACCCTTTCGGGCAACGCAAATGACACCTGGGTTTTCCAGATAACGCAAACGCTCGATATCAGTTCCGGCAAGAAGGTTATCCTGAGCGGCGGTGCGCTGGCCGACAACATCATCTGGCAGGTCGCCGGCCAAACGACCCTTGGAACGACGTCTCAATTCAAGGGAACTATCTTGGATCAAGCCGCGATTGTGATAAACACCGGCGCAGCGCTGGATGGCAGGGCACTCTCGCAGACCGCCGTTACATTAAACGGCTCTGTTACACCGGAACCGTGCACCCTCCTGCTGATCGGGTCCGGGCTGGCGGGCCTGTTTGCCGCCAGGAGAAGGTCCCGCTGCGCGGCCTGACAAGGGCAGCACACAGGTTATCCGCCGACGGGCGCGCCGCTGACGCGGGTCGCGCCCGTCGGTTTTGTGTCGCCGCGCAGCGCCGTGCATCGCGCAGCGACGGCCGCGGCCGACACGGGCTACGGCCTGCCCGTAGCAACGGATCAGGAGTCCTCCGTCCCCAGAGGCCACCGCACTAAACGTGGACAGTATTCTCACATTTCACTTGCTTTCGTCCCCTCCGAGCCGTATAGTAAGTGAAGCAGAGGCGGAGGCCGAGTGGCGATCTGAATCGGCTCCGTAAGAAACTCAAAGCAAGTTATCGGATGACTAGGTGCAGGGCAGCCCGGTCGTAGGGGGAGGCCCGGTCACGGGTAAGCCGACGTGGTTGAACACGCGAACGTGTCCGGCCATGTCGGCTTTTCTTTTGCCGGCCCTGGCTGGTCGCAAATGGATGAACGGTCTCTTTGAGGTCAGCCCATGCTGAAGCCGCATAGCGTTCGACATAAAAGGGGCTCCCTGTTCATACCCCTGCTCGGCCTGGCAGCGCTGGCGGGTTGCGCGGCGCCGATGCGATTCCCCGCGACGGCGGTGTCGGAGACCCAAACTGCCGAAGGCACCGTGCGTGCCTACTCCGTCGATGCCAAGGGCGGGGCCGACTTCTTCACCACGCAGGGCGCCGATGGGCGCATCTTCCGCATCGCCTACGACGCGTCGGGCGGCGGCAAGCCGGACACCGTCGTAGACCTCGACGAGATCCACGCGCCCGATTGCCGCCATGTCATCATCGTCCTCGACGGAATGCCGTATGGCGTCGTCGAGGCCTACCGGCAGAAGGGAGGCCTGCGCCTGTTCTACCCACCGAGCCGCATGGTTTCGACCTGCCCGGCCATGACGGACCTTGCCTTGACCGACGCGTTTGCCGCCGTCCGGTGCTATGCCTCGGAGTCGATCCACTTCGACCACCGGGCCAACCGGCTCGTGGGCGGCTACGCTGATTACCTGAGCATGAAGAACGAACGGTGGGCCGACTCCTGCGATTACCGCTCGCCCCCCATCCTGGACGGCGTTGCCTACGTGTTCCCCGAGCAGTGTTTCCACAAGGGGCTCGACAACATCCTGGAGCGGTTCCGCAAACGCGACCGGAGCGTCCTGGTCTTCTACCTCATCTCGACCGCCGGCCTGGCGACCAAGGAAGGCGAGGCCGGCATGATCAAGATCCTCGAGGGCATCGACCGCCTGAGCCAGCATCTCATGTACGAGACGCACGGCCTCATCAAGATCACGCTGTTCTCGGACCATGGGCACACGATGACACGCGCCGTGCGGCTGGATCCCCGGCCCCTGCTGATCGCGAAGGGCTGGCACATTTCCGACCGCCTCGACGGGCCACGCGACGTGGTGCCGATCGAGTACGGCCTGATCACGGTGGCCTCGTTCGCGGCGAAGGACCGCGCGGGCCTCGCCGCCGACCTGGTTCAGTGCAAGGGCTACCGCCTCGCGTACTACGAGGATGGCCCGGCGGTGGCTGTCCGCAGCCCCGACGGCCTGGCGTTCGTCGAGCGACACGGCCACCGCTATCGCTACCGCGCTACGCAGGGCGATCCCCTTCAACTGCTGCCGGTCTTCGAGAAACTGAAACGTGAGGGGAAACTCGACGCCGACGGGTTTGCGGACGACCGGCCCCTCTTTGAGGCCACGGCCACCCACGTCTACCCGGATGCCTGCAACCGGCTGTGGCGGGCTTTCCACGGCCTCGTCGAGGATCCCCCGGACGTGATGGCCGACCTCGACTGGGGATTCTACGCCGGTTCGGCATTGCAGGCAGCGCTCTACGGGGCGGTCACAAGCACGCACGGCGACCTGGAGCGGACGTCGAGCACGGGCGCCATCCTGTCGACGATCGGCCCGATGCCGCCCGCCCTCCGCCACCGCGACCTGACCAAGGCGATGCAGGAACTGACCGGGCGTCCCTGGCCGGAGCCCAGGCAAGGACGGGGCGAATGATCTATCGGTTGCCCGTATGCCAAGGATTCCCCAACGTCCGAAGCGCGCTTGAGAGTGGGGAGGGCCGCGATACCAAACGTGGGACATTATTTTCGCATTTCATTTGCTTTCGTCCCCTCCGAGCCGTATAGTTAAGTAAAGCAGAGGCGGATGCCGAGTGGCGATCTGAATCGGCTCCGCAAGAAACTGAATAAGTTGTCGGATGACTAGAGAAAGGGCAGCCCGCCTGAAGCGGGAGGCCCGCTAGCGAGTAAGCCGACGCGGATGCGCACCACCGGGTGCGCAACCGCGTCGGCTTTTTTATTGCCCGCGGTGCGGGGCGGCCGCAACCAGTCAGGAGGAGTTCGATGGATAAGGACACGCTCACGATGGCGCAGCAGGTCGCGCAGGCGGCCAGCGATTTCCAGGAGCAGAGGACGGGCCACGCGCCCAGTGCGGTGACCGTGGTCCTGAGCGGGGACACGCTGGTGATCACGCTGCACGGGGCCCTGACGCCGGCCGAAGAAGCCCTGGCCATGAGCCCGGAAGGCGCCGCCCAGGTGCAGGAATTTCACCGGCAACTCTTTACGAGTTCCTCCGAATTGCTGCGGCAGGAGATCAGGAGAATCACCGGCGTGGAGGTGCGCGAAGCCGCCGCGGAAGTCGAGACGGCGACTGGGACCGTGGTGCACGCCTTTACGAGCGGCACCATGGTGCAGGTGTTCCAACTCGCCCAGGGCATCCTCGCGGGTACCTGGAACGGGAAAGACAGAGGTACAAAATGAAGCCCCTGATGATTCTCGGTATTGTGCTCATCATTCTCGGCGCGATCGGCCTGGGGGTCCAAGGCATCACGTACACGACGCGCGAGAAGGTCGTCGACATCGGCGCCCTCCAGATCACCGCCGACACCCAGAAGACCGTCCCAATTCCGCTCATCGCGGGCGGATTGGCCTTGGCCGGCGGCATCGCAGTGGTCGTGGTCGCGTCGAGGAAGCCGTAGCCGGGCGTCCCGACTCTGTATCCGAAAGGAGACAGGCCCTGAGTTGACAATACAACAGCGCCGCCACGCAACCGCTGGCGGGGAGTTTCTGAACAAGGTCCATTTTGTGAAAGGGAAAAAAGATGAAGACTGCAATGGCAATTGTGATGACGCTGGCTTTGACGGCCGTCTTCGGCTGCATGAGCCCCAAAGGCGGGAGCATGTCCGAAGATGAAGGATTCAAGATCTCCGTCCCGACCTTCACAACGGACATCAAACAGGGCGACCGCCAAACCATTGGCGTCACGCTGCAAAGGGACAAGTTCTTCAAGCAGAACGTGAGGCTGCAGATCAGCGCGTCCAGCGGCATCAGCGTCACCCCGACCGACGTTCTGGTCAAAGCGAGCGACACGCCGGAGGTGCAACTCCAGATTGCAGCGCCCAAGGACGCCGCCATCGGTGAGTATCGCGTCCATGTCAAGGGGACGCCCGAAACCGGGCTGCCGGCCTCGATTGAAATCAAAGTGAAGGTTGTGGCTCCGTAGTTTCCGGGCCGTGGGTCCGAAGTGCCGCGCGAGCGGGCGGCACGCGCCCATGGGCGCCTTGAGTCAAGGACAGACTGATGAAGGAGAACCGACCATGAAGGTCCTGAAAACGTTGATGTGGGTGTCCGGCGGTATCGTGGTGCTGGTGAGTGGGCTGGGCTGCGACATCTTCGTCCAGCGCTCCCGCCGCGATACGGTGTACGTGGAGCAGCCCCAGCCGCAGTACGTCATCGTCCGCGAGGCCCCGCCGGCGATCATCGTGGAGCGCCGGCCGCCCCCGCCCGGCCAGGGGCACATCTGGATTGACGGCTACTGGGACTGGAACGGCCAGCGCTACGTCTGGCAACCCGGCCACTGGGCCGTCCCGCCGCGCGGGCGAGCCGTCTGGATCGCGCCCCGCTACGAGAGGCACGAGCAAGGCTACCGGTACATGCCGGGACAGTGGCGGGAAGAGCAACAGGAACGGCGAGAAGACGAGCGCCGCGACAGACGCTAAGGCCGCTGGGCCGGAAGGACGCCGTGGGCCTCCGGAGGGAAGGCCTCCTGCGGAAATCAGTGGGAGGTGACACATGATCAGGACCATTCTCATCGTCTT
>JAPLMO010000111.1 GCA_026386995.1 Planctomycetota bacterium
CACAATCTGTTCCGTCGGCTCAAGATTCGCTACGAGGTTCATGCAGAAAATTACCTTGGCTTTGTCGAGCTGGCCTGCGCCATTATCTGTTTTCGACGCGCCCGCTCATCATGACCGTTTTGGGACGCACTCTTAGTACGCCCGGTGTTGCCGCTCCTGTGTATGGTAGCAGCGCCGCACTTGGGATGGGGCTAGGCATCATTCCGTCACTGCAATCTGGCACAAGAGGATATTAGATGATTACAGACTGGAAGAAGGAGATAGCCGTGGCTTGGTACGTCCAGAACGAGACGGCAAAACTTGATATTCAGGGCCTCTGGGATTACCATTTGCCAAGGGTAGCGGCGACAGAACGAGAACTGACTGCGGTCGAAGCCGTTATCGGCCATTCACTGGACCCACGCTATAGAGAGTTCCTGTCTTACGCCAACGGTTGGGAGTGTTTCTATCAGAGGGTGGATTTGTTTGGCACCCGAGAGTTATGCGGCGGCCGGTTAATGAACGCGGCGTATATGATGCTGGACGAGATTGAGCCGCAGGCCTTCAGGGAAGGGCCGTTGGCGAAATCCGAATTGTTCCCCATTGCCGTGTCGTCAGTAGATATTGACATGTTCGTGATTACGCGTCCAGGGGGAGCGCATCGTCCCGGGGTGGTCATTTGGCTCGCGGGCCAGGAAATCGATCGGTTTCCAACATTCGACGAGTTCTTTCTCGCGATGGTCGATTACAATCGGCTGAGATATGAGCGGTTGCGACGGGAATCAGGGGAATCAGAGACGTTTCCTCATTAAGGGGGCTGTAGTGGAATTAGGGACGCTTCCGCATTTATCTGTGGGACCCGCGGTACGTCGATGCCCCGGTCATGAGGTGGCGCGACGCGGACAAAGACGCCAACCCCACCCGGCGAAAGCCCATTGACAACAGCCCTACTTCCACTAAAGTAGTAAAGGCGTATCCAGAGCGGGCGGACAGGGCGGCATCTTGCCCGTGTCCGCTGCATGGGATTGGGCGAGTTGTCCCGATCTTGTGAAATCAGGTACAGGATTGGGTACAGATTGAATTGCGGCCCGATACGTGGCAAGCGTGTTGTCGCGTAAGTCCTTGCGGTGTAAGTGTTTGCGCCCGTAGCTCAGCAGGATAGAGCGGCGGTTTCCTAAACCGCAGGTCGGCTGTTCGAGTCAGCCCGGGCGCACCATTGTTAGGTAATGACAAGTCTTGCCGAGTGGCGACAATTGCCACGGTTTCCGCGAGTTTCCGCCGGTCACGCGCCTCGGTTACCTAACTCTTTTTCTTGGCAGGTAATGGCAGGTTTTGGCGTACCGGGGCGTGGGCGCGCTGAAAGGGCGCTGAAAGACCTGTGGGCTACCCGGGGCCGTCACGCCATAAGTCTTGGCCCCGTCGAGTTGGCGGGGAAACTGGCATAGAGAAAGGGCGGCAGTTCCGCGTCTGCCGCCCTTCACTGTGATCAAGAGATTACTTCCTGCGACTTCTCCGCAGAAGCGCCAGCCCGCCCAATGCCAGCAGCGAGAGCGTGGCAGGTTCGGGCAGCGCCACGACCACATCGTTGCCGCCGATCGGCGTGCCGGCGTCGTAGTTGCCCTGGTAACTGATTGTCGCCTTGTACGGGGTCCCGTTGAACAGGAGGTCGAACTCGCTCATCTGCGGCAGGCCCGCGAACTGGCCGATTACGGGGTCGGTGCCGTCGTTCTTGATGATGTAGAGGAGGTCCGGCGGGCTGCCGCCGCTGTACCAGGGCGGGGCATAGCCCAGGGTGGCGCCCAGCGTGGCACCGCCCAGGTCCACGGTGCCGGTCACGTCGAGTTGCGAGTAACCCGTACCGGCGGCGGAGCCGTCGAGGCTCACATCGAAGCAAAAGGCCGGCGACATCGCAAGGTTGCCGCTGGCGAGGATTCCGGGGCTGCCCCCGGGATGCAGGTGGCCGCTGATGCCCATAATGGCGCCCACGCGGCCGGTGCCCTGGAGTGTGCCGCGCACGATAAGCAGGCCTGTATCACCGCCCAGGGTGCCGTTGATGCTGAAGACCGCGCCGGGGTCGATGGTCACGTCGCCGGTCGTCAGGACCGTGCCGCTCGAGAGTTGGTTGGCCGGGCCCTGCACGGTCAGTGTATTGTTGATCGTCAGCGTGCCGGTGCTGGTGAGCGTAGAGCCGCCCGTCAGGGTAACCGGGCCGTTGATAAAACCCCTGCCGCCGAGGGTGGCCGCGCCGACAGTCACGGTCCCCGTGCCGGTGGCCGAGCCGGTCGTGTTGCTGACCAGCAGTGCCCCTTCCAGAACCTTCGTGCCTCCGCTGTAGGTATTGGCGCCGCTCAGGGTGATCGTGCCGGCGCCGACCTTGGTCAACGCGACCGTTCCGGTGCCGGTGGTGTTGTCGGCGATGACGCCGGCGTAGTTCCCGCCCGTGCCGTTGCCGTTGCCGATGGTCAGGGTCTTGTTGCTATTGTTGTTGTTGATGACCATGCCGCCGGTGCCGGTGAAGTTGCCC
>JAPLMO010000159.1 GCA_026386995.1 Planctomycetota bacterium
CGGCGGCGGGCCGGTTCGCCCACGTTCTCCCATCGCACGTCGAGGCCCGATTCCGCCACGATGCGCGAGGTGACGTCTTCCAGCGGCGCGCCGCACGATGCGGCCACCCACAGGTGCATGCCCCGGCTGCCCTTCTTCCGCTCCAGCATCGGACCCAGCAGGGTCGAAGCCTGGCGGGCCGCGCCCTCGTCGAGCGCCTTCCTCAGGTCCGCCTCGCTGAGGCCGGCGAAGGGGTCGACGCCCGATGGGACGTTCCACGGCCGAGGCGTCTCGGGATTCGAGAACGAAAGCGCCTTGTTGGTCAGCGCCTGGGCGACAAGAAATTCGCACTGCATCTCGATCCGCGGCCTCGCGCCGGCATCGCCCAGCGAGGCGATCGCCTGGTAAGCCCGCATGCGGGCCGGCATCGGCTGGCCTTCGGCCACGTCCAGGGCGGCCATGTCGTAGCAGGCCATGGCGCGAACGAGGGGCGAGCCGCAGTCAGCCGCCTCCATGAACATCTGGCGGGCCTCGCGCGTCCGGTTCAGGTTGACCAGACAGCGGCCGCTGCGGAATCTCATCAAGCCGCCGAGGCGACGGTTGACGGGGTTCTTGTCGGCTTCGCACAGCAGGTTTCCGTAGAGGCGGAGCGCATCGGCGTAGCGACCGGCACCGCTGGCCTGCTCGGCGAGGGTCCAGGAAGCACTTTGGAACTCCGCCGGTTCCGGAGCCGCCGGTGCGGCAGGCGCGGCGTGTTCTTCCGCAGGGGCCGGCGGAGCCGGCAGGGCGACCTCGGGCAAATCGGGCTTCGGCGCAGTGGAAAAGAACCGCCCATAAACGACCGTGCCGAGCGCAACGACCAAAGCCAGACAGGCGAGTATGGCCAGGTGTTTCTTGCCAAAGCGGCGCGGAGCGCCGGCGTCATCAAGGCCCAGGGCCGTGTGGATGTCCGCCCCTTGCGAGGCGTCGGCCGGCGAGGCCGCCGGCAAACCTGGCGATCCTGGCATTTGTGTTTCTACCGGGTCCGGCATTCCATTCCCATAATCAGCGCCCCTGCCGCATCGCGGGAGCGCGCCTAAGAAGTGCGCGCGTGCGCAACTCCGTCGGACAGCAAGTGCAAGCCTTGTGCCAAACTGCTTTATGGCCGAGGGATAACCCTCGATGGGCCTTCCGCCTGGCACAAGACACGTCTTGAGATGGCAATGGCCGCAAGCCAATACCCCCTCAATCTCACGTGTTTTGAGGATATTGTGGGTCGCCGCGGCGACCCGGCGGGCTTGCTGGAATTGCTGAGGCGAGGCATGTCTCGCGCCTGCGCCAGGGCGTGCACCGGAGGGGACACGCCAGCCCAGGGGGGTTTGCGCGTCAGGTTTTTGGGCACGGGGTCCGGTTTTCAGACGGCGGGGGAGGGCGGTCAATGCAGAATGCAGAATGTAGAAACCCCCGGCACTGCCGGGGGATGCCGTGGTGCTGGCGCAGCGTGCGGGCATGCGGGGGGGGGCGCTCGCGCATTCGCGCATCCCATCCCCCCGCAGTGCGGGGGGTTTAATTCTGCATTCTGCATTAAGATCAGTTCACAATTCCCTGGAGGCGAGATTCCGTCTGCGCAGGGACGGCGGTGGGCCGGCCTTCGGCGGGCCCATCCGGCACCGCAATGCGGTATCGCTTGAGTTTGGCATGGAGGGTGGCCCGCGTAATGCCCAGAAGCGCCGCCGCCCGCGTCCGCTGCCAGCCCGTCTCGTGGAGGGCCCGCATGATAAACATCCGCTCGGCGGTCTCGAGGGAAAAATCGTTGCCGGGAACCTCGGCCGGGCCGGCGGGCCGCCCAGGCGCCTGCCCGTCGAAAAGAAGGCTGGCCGGCGTGATCGTGGGACCTTTCTCGATCAGCAGGGCCCGCTCGATAACGTTGCGCAGTTCGCGGACGTTGCCCGGCCAGTTGTGCCGCATGAGCACATCGACCGATTCAGGCGCCAGCGTGCGTGCCCGCGCGCGTCCTGCCTTGGCCGCCGAATGGATGAAGTACTCGGCCAGGAGCGGGATGTCGGCCCGCCGCTCTTCGGACCTGAGCGCCGGCAAGACAATGGGGAAGACCGCCAGCCGATAATAAAGATCGGGCCGGAAATGGCCCTGCTTGCAGGCGTCGGTCAGGTCGCGGTTGCTGGAGGCGATAATCGTCGCCTGGCAGGGCACGTCCTTGAGGCCGCCTACGCGGCGGAATCGCTTTTCCTGGATGGCCCGCAGCAGTTTGGCCTGAAGGCCGACGGGTATCTCGCTGATTTCGTCGAGGAAGGCCGTTCCCCTGCCCGCCAGTTCAAACAGGCCCGTCTTTTCGTAATCGGCCCCCGTAAAGGACCCCTTGGCATGGCCAAACAGTTCGCTCTCAAGGAGATTGGCGGTCAGGGTGGCGCAGTTGACGGCAACGAAGTCTTCCGTGCCGCCCTGGCGCAGGGCATGAACGGCCTGGGCGACGAGTTCCTTGCCGGTGCCGGTCTCGCCCAGGACCAGGATGGGGCTCAGGTCGCTTTCCGAGACGAGGCGGATCATCTCGAGGGTCTTGCGCATGCCCTGGCTGTGACCCACCCAAGGCACGCCGGTCGGGCATTCCGGCGCAAAAAAGCGTTCGGCCCGGCGGGCTGCGACCGCGGCGCGGGCCTCCACGAGGGCAATCAACCGGGGAAGGTGCTCCTGCGCGAGCGGCCCCGGAACGTGGGCCTGGGCGCCGGCTTCAAGAAACGGGGCCGCGTCTTCCTTCTCGTTCGCCCCGAGAACCACAACAGGCAGGTCCGCCGACCAGCCGCGAACCTGCTGAAGAAGTTGCAACCGCATCTGAGGGGGCACCGTCTCGCGGAGGACGACGAGGTCGACCTCGGTCCCCTGAAGGGCCTTCAGTGGCTCCAGCGCAACATCGAAGTCCAAAACATTGGCCGCCAACAACCGCAGCCAACGGCTTGGATCTTCTTCATGCCGCGAGCGATCGCCTATGGTGACAATCGTGCCGCACCGACTCTGTGATGCATACTTCATGATGGGTGTGTCCCCCAAACAAGAAACGCTGACGGAGCAAGGAGTAACGACACACGGGCACAGCGCGCGGGCCCCGCGCTGTGTCGATTGACTGGCTGACCGTGAGGGATAGCGGCGTATTGCGTCGAGACGCCTGCCCGGCGAGAATAGCGGTGTACCACCGACTTGTCATTGACCTGTCCATATAGGGGCCCACCCATCGCGAGCGATGAGTCCCATCCCCTGGCGTCTAGTCTCTCGGCATAACACATTTGGCATCTTTAGTTGAATTATCGGACCATCCAAAAAATCTTCTTAGTTGGGATTCCGTTGGCGCTACACCAGGGACTGTATGCCGCCATCTCCAAGCAGGTCCACGTTCAACCGGGTCGTGCAGAGAGGCGGGCAGGCATGGCGGAAAAACCTGCCGGACCAACGGAAGAAAATTCCGCTCCACGCGCCGTGTGACAAGTCGTATTCCGGGGTGGCGCAAGACAAACTCCTCTGCCCTAAGTCCTTTTGGAAGCGTGAGTTACAAGTCGCGCTCGGCCTTTCGATCATCTCGTGGCATCACTTTTGCTCGGTGTAGCCGACAGCGGGAGCCTACATGCAAACAACACCGACAAGCGGACTGGCAAACCTGATGCTGGACCTCGATCCCGGCAACGCGCGGATGTCTGCCGCGAGGGACCCAGGCACCTCGTCCAGCCGGACAGCGCGGTCCAAAGACGGGAACTCCATCACGGCAGATCGCCGCAGTGCCGGGGAAGAATCTTCCCGCGCGGCTCCCTTGGCACCGGAGGCCGATACTGGCGCCAGGCAACCCGCCTCTCGCGCGAAACCGTCGAACGCCAAGGCTGAGGAATCCGGAAGGCCAACATCCTCCGACCGCCCCCGCAGCACGACCGCCGGCAATACGACTCGCCCGAACGGCAAGCAAGCAACCGCGGCCAACGCAACTTCAACCGGCTGTGCAGGCGCGGCATTCGCCGCCGTCTTGCAGCAAGTGGGGCAGGCGCAGACCGCACGGAATATCGCGGTCCTGCCCCCTGTCGCCTCGGACAAGGTAAAGACTGCCCCGGTAAAGGGCCTCCAGGCGCCGTCCCTACAGCCCGCTGCCACCCAGGGGCAGACGCAGAAGGCCGCAAAAGCCGCCGCACCGACCCAGACGCCCCCGATTCAAGGCTATCCGGCGAAAGGCATGGAGCAGGCCGCGGACCCGATGCCGCCCCGCACCTCCAAGGAAACCAAGCCGGCCCAGACCCGCCCAGGCAGCCAGGCGCAGCCGGCACCGGCGGGCGAAGCGAAACCCCTGGCCGCGGCCCTCAAGCCCGTCGCCTCACTGGACGGCGCCGCCGCGGTCGTCACCGTTGTGCCGCCGCAGCAGGTCCAGCGCCAAGCGGCGCCCAAGGCGACGGCCCCTGACATGGACAAGATGGCCGAGGTCCGCAAGGTGGGTGAAAAACCCGCCGGCCGACGCGAGCAGGCCCCGGTGCCGATCCAGGCCGCCAAGTTGAACCAGGCCCGAACAGCGGGCGGGGATGCGACCGTGCGCCTCGTCACAGCCGAGGGCGGCGGTGCGGCCCAGGCCGCCTCGGCCTCAGCGCAAGGCCCCTTGGTCCCCGTATCCGACAGCCCTCTGGCCAAGGCCGCAGAGGCCGGCGTTCAGGGGACATCACGCGAAGTAACGCAGGCCGACGTATTGCAGCAGGCCGCCGACACGCCCGTCTCGGACCAGATTCTCAGGTCAATCCGGGCCGGCGGCGCTAAGATCGGCCAGCAGATTATCGTGAACCTCACGCCGCCCGAACTCGGCAAAGTCCGCGTCACGCTCCGGCTCTCGGGGCACCAGGTCCACGGCGTCCTGGAGGCGGAGAACCCCGATACCATGAGGCGGCTGGAACGCGAGGCGGCCGGCCTGACCCAGCGTCTCAGCGACGCGGGCGTAGATGTTCGCAGGCTGGAGGTCGTCCTGACCCGCCAAGACGGCCAGGCGGCGTCGGAAAACCCACACGCCGGGAACGGCAGCCGCCGGCATCCCGACGCAGAGCCGGAGGCCGCCAGGCAAGCGGCTGCGGCGCGGATCGAAGTCCCCGAGGAAACCCCCGTCGTCGGCACGGACCTTGTCGGTTCCGGCGGCATCAATGTGAGAGTCTAGATCAGGGAGAAACGCATGGCATCGAGCGTGAGCGGCATTACGAGTGCGGCCGAACAGAAGATCAATTACCTGAACCTCCTGATCGCCCAGATGCGCAATCAGAACCCGCTGGAGCCACTCGACAACAACCAGATGGCCTCGCAACTGGCGCAGATTTCCCAGTTGGACCAGTTGGAGTCGCTGAACGGGTCCTTCAAGGACGTGCTCAGCGCGACGCGGTGGAACTACGCCGCCTCTCTCATCGGCAAGAACGTCACGTACATGGTGGAAGGCCAGACGATGCCGCTGACCGGGCGGGCCGTGAGCGTGGAACAGATCGACGGTGAGCCCGCCGTTCGCGTGGGCTCGGACGTCGTGAAAGTAAGCAAACTTCTGAGCATCAGCGAGTAAGCGTGTCGCCGCGGCGACCGCCAAACATTAAAAGGAGATAGGCAATGAGCGATGCATTACTTGCGGGCGTTTCGGGGCTTCGGGCACACCAGACGATGCTCGACGTCGCGGGCAACAACCTGGCCAACGTGGACACGTTCGGCTTCAAGTCCAGCCGCGTCACGTTCGGCGAGTTGCTGTCCCAGACAATGCGCGAGGCCACGCAGCCTACCGCCAACGTGGGCGGCACGAACCCCCAGCAGGTCGGGGCCGGCGTCAAAGTGGCCAGCATCGACCGAAACATGGACCAGGGGAACCTGATCTTTACCGGCCAGTCGCTCGACATGGCCATTGAAGGCTCCGGCTACTTCACGCTGAGCGACGGCCAGAAAGACGTCTACACCCGCGTCGGCGCGTTCGCCGTGGACGCCGGCTTTTACCTGGTCGACCCCAGTTCGGGCTACCGCGTGCAGCGCATCGGGTCGGAAGGCGTGGCGGAAGGCTTCCAGAACGCCTCGTCCGACAACATCCGCATCCCGTACGACGTGGCGCTGCCCGCCAAGGCAACGCAGTCCGTCAACTTCACGGGTAACCTGAGCCCCGATTCCACCACCGTCGCCGCGACCAACCTCCTCTCCAGCGGAATCCAATACACCGTGAGCGGCGGAATGGCTTCGCAGGACACCCTGCTCTCCGACCTGGACCAGGCGACGGGCATCGCCGCCGGCGACACCATCCGCATCACCGGCACTACCACAACAGGTACCGCGGTAGACACCCCGTTCACCCTGGCGGCCGGATCAACGATCGGCGATCTCATCAATGCCATCACGGCGGCGTTCCCAGGCTCGACCGCAACACTATCGAACGGGGAGATCCGGCTGTCCGACTCCAAGGCCGGCTACAGCCAGACCGACCTGAACCTCACGTACACCGGCGGCGGCACGTTCACGACGCCGAACTACTTCAAGGTGCTCCAGGTGGGCGGCGAAGAAGTGAGGAACACCAACGTCGAGGTATTCGATTCCCAGGGCGTCGGCCACGTCCTGTCGGTTTCCTTCGCCCGCACCAAGACGCCGAACAACTGGGATGTTGTCCTGGGAAGCATGACGGGCGACGGATACATAAATAACCGGCGCATCCAGGGCGTCACGTTCGGAGGGGACGGATCCTACACCGGCCTGCTCGGCGGCGGCGACCCCACCTTCAGCCTCCGCTTCGGCTCCGGCGCCGGCAGCGTCCAGGACATCCAGTTGAACCTCGGCAACGTCGGCCAGTTCGACGGCCTGTCGCAGTTCGGCGGCGCCTCGACCGTGGCCGCCAACGGCCAGGACGGCTACGAAGCCGGCCGCCTGTCGAGCCTCTCGGTCAGCCGCGACGGCGTTCTCGTCGGCATGTTCACCAACGGCATCCGCCAGGACGTCGCGGCCCTGAAAGTGACCACCTTCCAGAACCCGGCCGCCCTCGAAAGCGTGGGCGGCGGCATGTTTACTGCGTCGGCCAACTCCGGCGACCCGCTGCCCACGAACGCCCAGTCCGGCGGGGCGGGCGCGGTCAACGGCGGGTCGCTCGAAAAGTCCAACGTTGACATGGCCAGCGAGTTCGTCAACCTCATCCAGGCCCAGAACGGTTACCAGGCCAACGCCCGCACCATCCGCGTCACCAACGACATGCTCCTGCAACTGGCCAACATCATCCGCTAGGCCGCCGGGCTTGACGTAAACGGAGGCAGCCCCATGACATTGCCAATGACCATCCTGGCGGCGCTGACGCCGACGGAACGGTTCGCGGCCCTCCGGCCGGCCGACGCCTCCGGCCCGGTCGACTCGGCAGCGCCGTGGGCCGCCTGGGCGCCCCTCGCCGTGGCCGCCGTCTGTGGCGTCGCGCTGGTCGCCTTGGTCGCCTGGTATGTTCTTCGGTGGGCGCGGTCGCAGAAGGTCAGTCAGTTCACGCTCTCGGCCAACAGGCTGGGCCTGGCAAACGAAGAGCGGGCTCTCCTGGCCCGGATTGCGGCGGCCGCCGCAGTCAAGGACTCCGCGGCGATCTTCACGATGGAGGAGGACTTCAACAAAGGCCTGAAGGCCTTCGTGGCCAGCCCCCAGGTAATCGCCACGTCCGAACAGACGCGCCAGCACCTGGCCCAGATCGTCGCCTCGCTCTGTAAGAAGTTGGGGTTCCCGGAACGGGCCGAGGAACTGGCCGCGCGGCCGGCCCAAAACGTTCCGATACCGGCCGGCTGCCGCGTGCGGATCACTATGCCCTCCTGCCCCGACCCGGTCGAAGCGCTCGTCGTCCAGGCCGGAGAAGACGAAGTCATCGTCCAGCCGCCCGTGCCGCTCCAAGCCCCGCCCGGCCAGATGTGGCGGCTCCAGTGCGCCTGGGCCGGCACGGCCTTGGAGTTCGACGCCAAGGTCGTTGCCGTCATGCCCACGGGCGTGCGGCTGAAAATCCAAGGCCACCCGCGCACGATCAATCACCGCCGGTTCGTACGGGCGCCCACTCATAAGCCCGTGTACTTGGCGCCCTACTCGTTCGTGGACGAATCCGGACAAGGGCACTTGCCGGAGTTCATCCAGGGGACGCTGGTCGAAATCGGCGGGCCGGGGCTGCGGATTCACTCGAAGGTCCATGCCAAGCCCGGCGACCGCATGCTGGTGGTCGTCACCCTGGCCGACAAGCACGTGGTGCGAGGCGTGGGCACGGTGCGCCGCTGCACCCCCTTCTGGGAGACCGTGGTCGAAATCAGCGGCCTGAAAGACAGCGAACTGAACGCGCTGGTGCGAGAGACGCTCGCGGCACTGAAGCGAGAGGGACAGAGCGACGAAGCGGCCGAAAGGCCGTCCGCACCTGCGACCGAACCGGCGCCCCAGCCGGCAACCGAACCGCAACCGCAAGCGGCGCCACTGTCCACACGGAACTAGCCATGACCCATGCCACAAAAATCTGCGGCGTTGCGACGGAAACGTCGGCCGCACGGCGCCAGGTGAAGCCATGATCGATTCCGCCCAGGCATACGCCTCCAGCCAGGACGCCTTGACGAAGCAGTACCAGGCCATCACGCAGAATCTGGCCAACGCCAGTACCGTCGGCTACAAACGCATCGTGTGCGAGGTCGAGGCCGCCGGCGCCTCCCCTGCCGGGTCGCCGGCCGGGTCCGGCTCGGTCTCCGCGAAACTTTCCCTCGACCTCACGCAGGGCCACCTCGTCCAGACCGGCCGCGCGCTTGACCTGGCCCTGAACGGACCCGGCTTCTTCGTACTGGAGACCCCGCAGGGCAACTTGTATACCCGGCACGGCATGTTCCAGGTCAACGCACAGGGACAAGTGGTGGACGCGGCCGGACGGACCGTCGCCGGCGAGTCCGGGCCCTTGGTGCTCCCCCGCGGGGGGTCGGAATCGCTCAACGTGGGAGCGGACGGCCGCATCTTCGCCGGCAAACAGGAAGTCGGCAAACTTCGCATCGTCGAGTTCGAAAAAACCCAGACGCTGGAACCGACCGGGCAGTGCGCATACCGGGCGCGCAGCGGGGCGGCCCCGGCCGCTGCCGCCAAGACCACCGTCCAGCAAGGTTACCAGGAGGCATCGAACGTCAACGTCGTCGACGAACTGGTGGGCCTCATCACCGTCTCGCGGCTGTATGAAGCCAATGCCAAGAGCATTCGCTCGCAGGATGAGCGATATAAGAACCTCATCCAAGTAGCCATGGGCTAGCCTGGAAGGAGCACGCGATGTTACGCGCGTTTTCGACCGCCGCAACGGGCATGAATGCCCAGCAGATGATTGTGGACACCATAGCCAACAACCTCGCCAACCTCAACACGGTCGGCTTCAAGCGCAGCCAGGTGGACTTCCAGGACCTGATGTACCTGCAACTGGCGGAGGCCGGCCGCGAGATCGCCTCCGGCGTCATCGCCCCCAGCGGCCTGGAACTGGGCTGCGGCGTTCGACCGGCATCCACCCTGAAGGTGTTCACCCAGGGCGAGGCCGACAACACCGAACGCACGCTCGACCTGATGATCGAAGGCGACGGTTTCTTCCAGGTGACGTTGCCCAACGGCGAAACCCGGTACACCCGCGACGGGTCCCTCAGGCTTAACGCCAACGGCAGCCTCGTGACCGCCAGCGGCCACCCGCTGTCGCCGGCCATCACGGTCCCCACCGACGCCCGCAGCATCAGCATCGGCCAGGACGGGACCGTTACGGTGTTCGCGGGCGCCGCCACCACGGCCTCCAACGTGGGGCAGGTCCAACTCGTCCGGTTCGCCAACTCCTCCGGCCTGCGGGCCGAGGGCGAGAACCTTCTGGCCGAAACGCCCGCCAGCGGCCAGGCGGTGGTCGGCACCGCCGGCCAGGACGGCCTCGGCAACCTCCGCCAGGGGTTCCTCGAACGATCCAACGTCCAGATGGTGCGGGAACTCGTGAACCTCATCACGGCCCAGCGCGCCTACGAAATCAACTCCCGCGCCATTCGCGCGGGCGACGAAATGCTGACGACCGCTAACCAGTTGATCCGGTAGAAACAGCATGATACGTTTAAGCCTGTTATCCATGGCGGTGCTGGCGGCCCTGGCCTCGGCGGCACAGGCCGAGCCGCCGCTCCAGGTTCATCTGCCGCGGTCCATCCAGGTCGAAGGCGACGCCCTGACGCTCGGCGCAATCAGCGTCATCCGGACCTCCAACGAAACGCTGGCGCAGGAAGTCGCCGCCATCCCGATGGGGCGTGCGCCGCGTCCGCAAGAGGAAATCGCCCTCGACCGCGCCACCATCCTGGGGCGCCTGGCCGGCCACGGAATCCCGGCATCCCAGGTTCAGATGTCCGGGGCCGACAAGGTCCTGGTCGGTCGCAAGAACACAGTCGTCCCGGCCGAGGAAATCCAGAAGGCGGCCGAGACGCTCCTGGTGAAAGACCGGCCCAGCCCGGCCGGCGTCTCTTGGCGCGTTTGCCGCGCGCCGAAAGACCTCGTCGTGCCCGCCGGCAGCCAAGTGAAACTCGAAGCGAAGCCCGCTGCCCGCAACGTGACCGGCGAAGCCGAAATCGAGGTCGCCGCCATCGTGGACGGCCGCCGCGGCGGCGCCTGCACAGTCGTCTTCCGCCTGGCCTACGAGCAACGCGAGGCCGTGGCCCTCGTCGACATTGCGGCCGGCGCCGTTCTTACGCCGGAAAACATGGCGATCCGGACGGTGCTGTCGGATACGGCGCCCCCTGCGGCTTGGACGCCGCCCTTCGGCCAGGTGGCGACCCAGCCGCTGCGAGCGGGGGCCGTGGTCCGCCCCGCACAGGCCCGCCAGCCGCAGCCCGCGACAAGCGTTCGCCGCAGCACAACCGTCCTCATGCGAATCCAGGGCAACGGCTATGCCCTCACCGCGCTTGGCCAGGCGCTCGATGACGGGTGTCCCGGCCAGTGCATCCGAGTCCGCAATATCGATTCCTCCCGGGTCGTCATGGCAAAGGTCAACGCCGACGGATCGGTGGAACCCCTGCTCGACGAGGTGAAAAAATGAAACGATCTCTGGTCCTGGCTGTCGTACTCTCGCTGGCCGCCGCCTCCGCCGCAAAGGCCGGCTCCATCTGGGCCAAGGCGAACACAAGCGCTACGGTCCTGCGGACATACGAGGACGACACCGCACGCCGCGTCGGCGACGTCCTTACCATCGTCGTCAACGAACGCAGCCTCGTCGACAACGAGACCAAACGCAAGAACGACAAGAAGTCCGACCGCAGCATTACCTCCTCCGGCACAGTGAACCTCAACGACCTGACGCAGTGGTGGGGCAAACGCGATTCCAACAGCGGCCCGTTCACGCTGCCCACGATAAGCGCCACCTCCACGGCCGACACCCAGTTCGAAGGCAACGCCAAACTGGAGGACGACCGCAGCATGACTGACCGCTTCACGGTGACCGTGCACGACGTGTTGCCCAACGGCAACCTGGTCATCATGGGGAGCCGGCGGCGGAACGTCCACGGCGACGAGCAGGTCATCAACGTCAGCGGCATCGTGCGACCCAGCGACATCACGTTCAACAACACCGTCGGCAGCGACCAGGTGGCCGAGTTCCACATGGTCACGGCCGTCAAGGGTCCCGAGAACTCATTCACGAAGCCGGGGTGGCTGGGGCAAATCCTCAACTTCCTCAGCCCGTGGTGATAGCGAGGGTGCCATGAAACGCATGATTGCCGTAGTCATCGTGATTGTGACGCTCGCCGCGCCGGCATTGGCCGAGCGCATCAAGGACATCGCCGACATCAAGGGCATCCGCTCCAACCCCCTCCAGGGATACGGCCTGGTCGTCGGCCTCAACGGCACCGGCGACGATTCGGTGGTCAGCAGGCGCATGCTGACGAACCTCCTGCGCCGGTCGGGCCTGGTCCTGACGCCCGCCGACGTGGCGAGCAAGAACGTCGCATTCGTCACCGTGACGGCCGAACTCGGGCCCTTCTCGCGTGCCGGCACGACGATCGACGTCACCGTCTCGGCCACCGGCAACGCCACAAACCTCCAGGGCGGCACGCTGCTCCTGACGCCCCTTCAAGGCGCCGACGGGCAGGTGTACGCGGTGGCCCAGGGGTCGCTGGTTCTCGGCGGATTCGCCGCCTCCGGGGCAAAGAGTTCCATCTCGCAGAACCACGCCACCGTGGGGCGCATCCCCGCCGGGGCCACCGTTGAACGCGAGGAACTGGCCGCGTTCGTGGACGAGGCCGGGGCCCTCACGCTCAGCCTCCGCAACGCCGATTTCTCCACGGCCGAATCCGTGCGGGCCGCCATCAACGGCCTCTACCCCGCCGCCGCCGAGACCGTTGACGGCGGGACGGTGCGGGTCCGCGTGCCCTCTGACCTGCCGCGCAGAGAACTCGCGGCCCTGGTCGACAAGATCGGCAACCTGGAGGCCAAGGTCGATACGCCGGCCATCGTCGTCATCAACGAGCGGACCGGCACGGTGGTCGTCGGCCAGAACGTGGGCATTGCGATGGTGGCCATCTCGCACGGCAACCTGTCGATCATCACGCAGGAGAAAGAGGACGTCAGCCAACCGCTGCCGTTCTCCCGCGCCGGAACGACCGAAAAGACCCAGCGCACCGAAATCACCGCCATCGAGGAGATGGGCAGCCTGCACGTCGTGCCGCGCCAGGTGTCTGTTGCGGAACTGGCCCGCGCGCTGAACGCCATGGGCCTCTCGCCACGGGACCTCATCTCCATCTTCGGAGCACTGAGGCAGGCCGGCGCGCTACAGGCCCAACTGAAGGTCATGTAACCGGCGCCCGAGGCGCCAGGACAAACATGGATAACCTGGACCTGAGCCTGAAACCCATGGCAACGCCGAACCTGCTCGGCCCGGCAGACTTGGCCCGTGCCGCGCAGGCGGCCCGCAGCGGAAAGGACACCGAGATCGAAAAGGCCGCCCGTGACTTCGAGTCCGTCCTCCTGCAGCGGCTGTTCGAGGAGATGCGGCGGACGATCCCGGAGTCCGGGCTCCTGGAGTCCGGCGTTTCCGACCAGGTCCAGGGCATGTTCTGGATGTACATGGCCCAGGAAGTCGGGGCCAAGGGCGGTATCGGGCTGGCCAAGGAACTCAGTCGCCAGTTCCGCCGCCTGGCCCAGGAACCGCCCCAGGATCCGTCGCCGAAGATCGAAGCCAAACTATGACGACCCCCGAACTCAAAACGCTGGTGGGCGAGTACCTCGCCGCCCTTTAGGAGCAGACGCACCTCCAGGCGACCGCCATCGGGCACCTTAAGGGCCTGTCCGCGGCCATGGCCTCCCGCAATCCGCAGGCCATGGAGTGCCTGCTCAAGGAAGCCGACGAGGCCCAGCAGCACCTCGCCCAGTTGGAGGCGCAGCGCCGAACGGCTGGCGACCGCCTGGCCGCCGTGCTCCGCTGCCGCCAGGAGGACCTGACCCTGAAGCGTCTGGCCCGCGACCTGCCGGGGCCCGAGGGCCGGGCGGTCGAAGGCTGCCGCCGGCGACTCCGGTCGATGATAGAAGAGGTCCGCCGGAATCACCTCAAGGCCGTCGCGTTCCTCGGGGAATGCGCCCGCCTGAACCGTGCCCTGCTCGCCGGCCTGTTTCCGGACGCGGGAGTCGCCCCGACCTATGGCGCCAGCGGCAGGAGCCCGGCCTGTTCGGGCGGCGGCCTGCTTGATGCGAGGTCTTGACCAATGTCTGATCTGTCCATCGGCGTAAGCGGCATCCAGGTTGCCCTGAAGGCACTCGAGATCGTCGGCAACAACATGGCCAATGCGGCCACCGAGGGCTACCACCGCCAGACGGTCATTATTGAGTCCGTCTCATCTGGCCAAGGTGCGGCCCTCCCGGTGGGCGGCGGCTCGCGTGTGGCCGACGTGCGCCGCCAGTTGAACGACGTCGTCGAGAAAGAACTCCTGCGCCAAAAGCCGCTCCTGGCGAACGTAAGCCAGGAACTCGACACGCTCCAGTCGGTCGAAAGCGTCCTGGGCGACATGTCCTCCGAAGGGCTCGGCACGGCGCTCGACCGGTTCTTCAGCGCGCTATCGGACCTTTCTGGCGAACCCTCCAGCCCTATGTTGCGGGAGCAGGTCGTCTGGGCCGCCGACGGATTGGCGGCCCACTTCCACAACATCGCCAGCGCCCTGACCAGCATGCGAGGGACCCTCGACGCCGAGGTCTCCAACCTCGTCGACCAGGCCAACGACCTGACCGCCGAAATCGCCGACCTCAACGGCCGCATCCGCGAGTTGTACTACCGCGGCGCCACCGACAACAACCTCCTCGACCGCCGCGACCAGGCCGTCTCCCGGTTGTCCGAATTCATGGACGTCCAGGTCAATCGCCAAGGCGACGGCACCGTCAACCTCTTCTCCGGCGGAACAATCCTCGTCACACGCAACCAGGCCTTTCGCATCGCACTCGGCCGCACCTCCGAGGGCGACCGCTGCCTTACGCTCGCCGGGGCCGGCAACGCGGTGATACCGATCGAAGGCGGCCGCCTCGGGGCCATCCTGAACCTGACCAACCACACGCTGCCCGACTTGCAGGGCAACCTCGACACGCTCGCCCAGCAGATCATACAGGGCATCAACCAGGCGCACGTGCAGGGCCTCGGCGTCGCCGGCTCGTTCGAGCAACTGGACGGCTGGCGCGTCGGCGATACGGACCTCTCGCGCTGGGAACCACCGCTCCAGCAAGGGGTGGTGCTGGTCCGCATCACCAACACCGCAACGGGGGCCACGGTCCGCAGCAGCGTTACGGTCGACCCGTCCGTCGACACCCTGGACGACGTGGCCGCCCGCTTCGACGCCCTGACGGGCGTGAATGCCTCGGTGATCGACTCTCGCCTGCACCTCGAGGCCGAGGCCGGCTACCAATTCGACTTCTCCACGGCCTTGCTGCCGCAGCAATCTTCCGGCAGCCTGAC
>JAPLMO010000212.1 GCA_026386995.1 Planctomycetota bacterium
AGCCGCGATGCCATCGTCTGGGCCTTCCAGGGCCACGGTTTCTCGGGACCGGAAGGGTACTGGAGCCAGGAGGTGCTGCCGGGCCTCCTCTTGGTTGGCCTCGACACGGTCCGGCCCGACCGGCGCGAGGGGCACGTCAGCGCGCGGCAACTGGAGTGGCTGGACCGGACGCTCGCCGCACGCGGGGACAAGTCGGTGATTATCGTGGCGTATCACGAACTCATGCCGCTGCACCCGCTGGATGAGGGCGCGGCGTGGCAGCACAAACTGGTCGACAACGCGGCCGCGGTGCGGCAGGTCCTGGAGAAGCACCCGAACGTGCTGGCGGTGCTGGCGGGAAACTGCCATTTTGCGGAGGGCCGCGTCAGCGGGCGGATCATGTACCTGTCGTCACCGAGCCTCGCCGTCTGGCCGCTGGCGTACCTGCTGGTGCAGTTGACGCCGAAGCAGGCGGAGGCGGTGTGGGTGCCGGTGGCCCCGGACGATCTGGCGCGGCGGGCGCAGGACCGGCTCCTTCGGAGCCCGGAGTACCGCGGCGTTTTTCCGCCGGGCGAGGACGGCGACACGACGTGCGTGCGCCTGTTCGGCGGCAAGAAGATGGAAGTGTATTCGCTGCCGGCGATCCGGCCGTAGCGCGGGCCTACGGGTGCTTGGGCGACAGGACCTTGACGAATGTGGTTGCCTCAAGCGCCTCGTAGGCGTGATCGTAAAGCGAGTCCCAAAGCAGTCCTTGGCCCGCGGCAAGCGTGTACTCGTTTTCGCGGACGACGACCTTCAGTCGCCCGTCAAGCACGAAGCATCGCTCGTAGTCGTCGCTGTGAAGAGCCGGTTCGCTGCCGACGGCGCCCTTGGGGGCGCGGATGACGAAAATCCGCGTTCCGTCAAGGTTGACGTAGCGGCAAGTGGCCTTGCCGAGGATCTTGGCGGATTGCTCGGCGGCTTGGACGGGACGTTGCGGGTCGGCCAGCGCCAGCAGGTTGTGGGTGGTAATCCCGAGGGCATGGGCGATCCGGTCGAGAGTCTTCAGTTCCGGGTTGCCCTGATTACGCTCCAGTTTCGAGAGTGCCACGTAACTGACGCCGCATTTTTTGCTGAGGGCGTTGACCGTCAGGTTCCGGTGTTTCCGCAGTTCGCGTAGCACGGCGAAGTCGTAAGTCATAGCGTAATCCCCCCAATGGGTCCTTGGCCTGTCCCTGGTTTCAAGGGTTCCTCAGCCGCACAGCGGCTGGAACCTGCAGATTTTGCACACCTCCGTTATGCGTTCGTGCGTGAAGCGTCTCGCTGCTATGCCGGATAGCGCTTCCCTCACAGATGTTTCGACGGCCGTCAGGCTTTCGGATGTCACCTCATGTTCGACCGGCCGCGCGGCATCCAGGAAGTAGACGGTCCATTGCCGCACCGGCCGCCCCAGCCATTTTCCGGCTGCCAGGGCGTACAGCCCCAACTGAAGTTCGTGCTCCTTGGCCGCTTGCTCAGCCCTCTCGGGGGCAGGGGCGGTGGCCTTATAATCCAGCACTTCCCAGTGTCCGTCGGCGTTCTCGAAGACGAGGTCCATCACGCCGCGGATTTCAGTCTCGCCCATCGCCAGAACGAACGGTAACTCGCGGTGGGCCCGCCGGGCTGCGGCCACGCGCTTCCCGACCGGGCCGGCCCAGAAATCCCGCACGACGGCGGCCAGGCGCTCCCGCAGTTCCTTTTGCGCCGGCGCTGCCGCGGCCTCGCGGAGCGTCCCGTCGACCGCCGCCGCAACGCTCGCCGCGTCCGGCGAAACAGCCAACTCCATCGTCCGGTGGCTCAGGCGGCCCCACTGGCGAGGGGAGAGCCGTTGCTCGACCTCGGCCCTCGCGCCCTTCGCCTTCGGTCGTCCGGCGTCCGCTCGGCCCTTGCCTGCGGGTCCAGGCCCGGCCCCGCCAGGCGGCTGCGGCTCGTCGACGCCGAGCACTTCCGACCACCAGTAGGCCGCGGGACATCGCCGGTACGTCGCCAGGGCCGTCACGGTGATTTGCGCCGGCGGCCGCCCTGTAACTACGAGTGGCCCGATGCGCTCCACGGCCTCTTGTACGATTCTCCCGGCGGCTTCTTGGCCGCGTTCCTGCAATTTTGCCCAGGCTACGCGGCCATCGACCAGCAGGTCTCGCGGCCCGACACGCCGGTCTCCGTGTTTGGCGTCCTCCCTTGCGGGAGGCTGGACTCGGACGAGCACTCCATATCCGCCGGGCAACTGTGCCCGTTGCTCGCCTGGCTGCAAAGAGATACCTAGCCCACCCAGGAGGACGCTGAACCACGTCTCCCGGTCACGCGTAGTATACACTACACCTTCATGAGAAGCGAAAATCAAGTAATCTTTCGCGCGCGTCATGGCTACATAGAGGAGGCGGTGGGCCTCGGCCCGCTCCGCCTCGGCCGCGTCGCTGCGGGCCAGGGCCATGGCGGCGGAGGTCCGGCTTGCGCCGTCCTCGTCGCGCAGGCGGATTGCCAGGCCGCTGGCCGGGTGGATGAAGAACGGGCCTTGCGGGGCCTTGACGGCGTGGGCCAGGTCCGGCAGGGCCACAATCGGAAACTCCAGGCCCTTGGCCTTGTGGATAGTCATCAGGCGGACCGCATTGGCCCCGGGGGCCTCGACCGGGGCCTGCTCGGCCCGCATCTCGCTCGACATGAAGTCGGTTACGTAGTCGATGTAATCGCCCAGCGAGTAGAGCGCCTCCTGGTCGAAGCGGCGGGCCAGTTCCACCATCTGCCGCAGGTTGGCGTAGGCTCGCTCGCCGCCGAACCGGCCGACCGCCGATGCCGCGTAGCCCGAGGCAAAGACGGTCTCTTCCAGGAGTGCCGCCAGGCCCATGCGGTCCTTGGCGGCAACCCACGCTGGCAGCAGCGCCGCGGCGCGCGCGAGGCCCCGCCGGTCTTCCGGCGCAACGTTCTCAAGCGAGGGTGGCATGCCCACGCCGCCGTTTGCGTGGGCATGCTGCGGCCCTCCAGGCTCGCATGCCCAGGCAACGGCCGGCCTGGGCATGCCACCCGAGAAGGGGACGAGCGCATCGAAAAGCGACCGCCCGGCGCCGCGCAGGTGATAGAGTCCCTCGTCGCTCACGGAGAAGAATGGCGACCGTAGCACGCCCGCCAGGTGCAGGTTGTCCGACGGGTCGTCCAGCACGCGCAGAAGGTGCAACACGTCCAACACTTCCTGCTGCTTGAAGAACCCGTGGCCCGCGACGACGTAGTAGGGCACCCGGGCGTTCTCCAGCGCCCGCTCGTACAGGCGCAGGTGTGTCGTCCGCCGCAGCAGTATCGCCACGTCGCCGTAGCCCGCGGGGCGCCACGCCTGATCTTCCTCGATCACGAGGGCCTTCTTCTCGACGAGTTCCTTCAGGCGCGAGGCCAGGCATGCGGCTTCCTCGGCGATGCCGGCCTCTTGTTTGAAGCCGTCGCCCGAGGGGTCGGTCACGTAGAGGATCTCGCCGACGGCGTCGTTGCGCTGCTCGCGCATCCCCTGGATGGACTCGTATAGGTCGCCCATCAGGGGCGGAAAGAGGTGGTTGACGAGGGCGGCCGTGCCGGGG
>JAPLMO010000037.1 GCA_026386995.1 Planctomycetota bacterium
CGACGTCAAGCCGCGTCACGCCGAGGCCTTCGTGGCCGCACGCCTCGCTTCGGGGCGGAAGGGCGCTACAGTCAACAAAGACATCCGCACGCTGAAGGCCATCTTCAACCTGGCGATCGACCCTCGAGGATACCTGCTCCCCGGCCAGAATCCCTTCGCTCGTATCCGGCAACGGAGACTGGGGTCGAAACCCATTCGCTACGTGGCACCGCAGGAGTTTCGGGTGTTGCTGTCGGCGGCGCCCACTCTGTGGTGGAGGGCGTTCCTCTCGGCGGCCTACACGATCGGTGCGAGGCTTGGTGAACTGCTACATCTGACGTGGGCGGACGTGGACTTCGAGCAGGACCGCATTCGCATCGTCAGCAAGAGCGCCGAAGGCGGCGTGCATGAGTGGGAACCCAAGGACCACGAAGGTCGGCTTCTTCCGGTCCCGAGGGACGTGATGGGGTTGCTGGTCGAACTCCAGACGGAAGCGGCGGAGGGTTGCCCCTATGTATTCCTGCCGAAGTGGCGATGGGAGTACATCCAGCGGGCGCAAGTGGCCGGCCAATGGGATGACCGCCGGCCGCTCATCAACAACCTGCGTACCCGGCTGGCCACCCTTCGCAAGGCCGCCGGTGTGGCCAAGTTCACCTACCACGACTTGCGGCGATCGTGCATCACGAACTGGGCCAGGCACCTTCCGATCCACGTGGTCAGGAAACTGGCCGGCCACAGCGACATCAAGACCACGCAGGAGTACTATCTCTCGGTGCAGGAGGACGATCTGGAGAAGGCCCGGCAGGTGCAGTCGGAAATCCTGAAAGCGGACCCGACTGACCCACTTCTGACCCACTTTGGCCAAAAACGCCCTTTTTCGGGCGATGCGGCCGACAGCGGCAATTCACAAGTGCCACCCGGACAATGACTTACGTTGGTGCGCCCGGCGCGATTCGAACGCGCAACCTTCGGATTCGAAGTCCGCGACTCTATCCATTGAGCTACGAGCGCAAGTTGTGTCACAAGAAGCACTTACGGTTCTCGGACCACAAGCCCATTTTCTGGCACGACAACCGCGACGACTACCTCTGGCGTTCTTATGTTGTAGAGGGAAGTGTTAGGAAGGTCAAGACTCCGTGTTGGCAATGTCCGGGGAGCAGTCGATAACTGCTGACGGATGGCGGACTTACCACAAGGCGTTCCGTTCGGGCCAGGTCGGATGCGAACGACAAGCATTTGCTCGCAGCGAAGACACACGGATACGAAATCCGCAGTTCCATGGCCGACGTCTCAGACTCCAAGAGCATTTTGAGTTCGGGTGGCGACATAGCCACAATCCTCGTACCAGCCTTCAACGTCTGCGGCCGTGACCGACGCCAGGGCCTGCCCAATGGCCGTGATCAAGGCGTCCAGGGTGCGGGCACTGACCTTGCGCAAGTACGCCTTCACCTTCGGCCACATCTGCTCGACCGAATTTCGTCAGGAGTACGGGCGGGCGCGCGGCGACTCTCCCGGTCGCCGTGCCGGGAGCGTCGGTCCGCGCACTGTCACATCTCGGCCTGCATCGGTTTTGCGTACTCAGAACTTCCACACCAGGTCGGCTTGGAGCGTGAACCGGTCTTCCTGGATGTTGGCCCCGGCGGCCTTGATCGGTTGCGTCAGGAAGAACGAAACGCCCGCGGTCATGTTGTCGGTGATGTTGTAGTCCACGCCCCACAGGCTGCCTTGGCGGTTCGTGAACGTGTTCCAGCCGAAATCGCTCTCGGCGAAGTAATCCGGAACGGCATCGGCTTCCAGCCGCTTCCACTGGTACCGCGCCGACCAGTCGCCCTTCTTCTTGTTCTGCCCGACCTTCAGGCCTGCGGCAAACCCGGTGTTGCGGTGCGTCGACAGGTTGTTGTCGTTGTTCTGGACCCAATCGATGTGAGCGGTCCAGGGCAGCTTGAAGGCGACGAACTCGACCTTGTTCGACAGGTCGAACATGTGGAACCTGGAATCGCGGATGTTGGTGTTGCCGCCGCGACCCGCGAAGGCGCCGCCCGCGAGGGCGGAGTCAAGGTTGGAGTACTCGAAGAAGTTGCCGGCCATGGTCCACTTGACGTCCTTGGTGATCTGGAAACGCGAGCCGACCGCATAGGACATGAGATCGGCGTTCGGCCTTGTGGTGGCCTCGGGCGCGTACAACTGGAACACGCCTGCGCCGACGAACGGCGTGACCGGGCCGAGGCCGGGCACGTCGTACTGCAACCAGACGCCGTCCGGGTTTACGTCGGGGTCCCAGATCATGTCGGACGTTTCCCAGGGGTTGGCTATCTTGCCGGCCGTGATCGAGAACCCCTTGACGGCCTTCGGCGTCCACTTGGCGTAGGCCCGGTCGATCCAGACGGGATCCTTCTGGAACATCTGGAAGGTCTGGTTCGTGCTCGTCGGATCGTTGCTTGAACCCGAAGCCAGGCGGAAGCCGACCATCAGATCCTCGTTCGGCCATGTTTTCTCAAACCCGAAACGAAGGCGGAACCGCGCGCGGCTCTCGTCGGCCAGCGGGCTGGTCTCGCGCCGGCGGAACTCGTAGCGCAGTCGCAGGTCGCCGGCGAACTTCAGATTTTCCATCCAGTCGGGCGAGAGCAGCTTCCGGTTGTCGGCGATCGTCTGGTCGATCAGATTGCGGATTTCCTCTCGCTGCATCTGCTGTTGCTCGGCACTGGCGCCGATCTTCGACTCCAGTTCCGTCAGCCGCCGCTCCAGGTCGCGGTTGCGCTGCTTCAAGGCATCGACAGTCGTCTTGACGTCTTCCGGCTCCGCTGGTGGAGCCTGGGCCATCGCCGCCGTGACGGCGGCCAGCATCACTGCAACTGTGGTGAGGATCGATCTGTGCAACATGAGGCCTCCTTTCAACGTGTGCCTGATGCGTGAGCCGCCACAACCGGCCGCGCGGCCGACCGGGCTGCCACTGCGGAAGGGAGTATGGCCGAGCAGGATTAAGCGAATAGAAAGAGAAAGTGAGGAGTGTGTTAATCCTCCACCGCGCGGGAAGAGGCCGCATGCCCTTAAACCGTTACGACCTCGGCGGCCCAGGCAGGCGTGTCAGCGCTTCCGCATTCCCGACGGACGGCCTCGTCCGCCAGCGCCGACAGGCCCACGCAGGCGCAGGCGGCGGCCATGCCGGCAGACCAGGCGTAGAGCGGATACTGTCGGAGGGCAATGCCTGTCGCCGTGGGCTCATCGGTCGCCAGAGCGGCGGCCGAGCGAACCGCCGTCGCGGCCAGGCAGGTTGACTGGGGCAGCGGCCCGCTGCGGCGGCCTGCGGCACACGCCATGTCGATTCGGGCGGCGGCATCCGGAAGGTTGTGCAGAGAGACGGCGCTGAGAACGTTTGTCAGGCCGCTCTTGGCCTGGGCCGCGCTCACGGCCAAGAGCGCAAACCGCAGGCGCACGCGGGCGTCGGCATCGCCGGCCACCCACGCAGGGCGGGCGCATTCGTGGAGCGTCGTCCAGAGGCGAGATTCGATGCGTACAGGGTCAACGTGTCGCATGTCGCCGACATCCGAGAGCCACAGCCGCGCCCCGTGGCCGTGCCGCTCGTACAAGGGGTCAAGCAGGTACGGCAAGTGGCGGCTGTCGCAGCAGTAGCCGGTGATGCAAGCCCACCAGAAGGCGTGAGTTTCTCCGGGGCTCCAGCGAAGCCACCGGCCTGTGTCGATGCGGGACTGGCCCAAGGCGTCCGTCAGCAACCAGCAGAAGGTGGATTCCATCTCAGGCCGTCCTTTCTCGGGCTATTGCCCTAACCGCCCTGCGGGGCGCGATGCTCGACAACGCTGTATTCCGGTCGCGCGTCGGACCCCAGGGATACGAGATCGATCTCGACACTGACTTCCTCGCTGCCGCGGGTGCGGGCGCGAAACACGGAGCAGACATCGACCGCCCCGATGCGCTCGTAGCCGAGCATCTCGGCGCTAAGCACGCACCGGCCGCCGCGGTCGTAGACCTCGACGCGCTCCGGGCGAAGCGTGTACCGGTTGAACCATGTCCGTCGCGTCGCGTTGCCGCCGGGGCCGTGCTCCGTCAGGACCGCGTGGACGCCAATGTCGTCCAGTTCCATCTCCCGGTCCGGCTTCGGATCGATGCGGAACCCGCAAAACGCCTGTAAGAGCGCCGGGGCCCTCGCGAAGGCCGGCAGGTCGGCCCGAGCGCAAAGGGCGGAGTGAGCATCGACCCATGCATTGTGTTGAATTAGAAGTTCGTACGGTGTGACCTCGGGCGGCGGCCCGGCAGGCAGACGGCGGTCGCTCGCCGAGCAGCCCGCAAGGAGTGCGGCCATCGGCAGTGTTGCCACAATCAGGAGCCAGCGTGTTTTCATTGCTCTCTTTTGCATACCTCCGGATTCTAGGCCACCTGTCTTAAGGGCGCGTTAGTACCGCGCGAAAGTGCGATGAGCCTTTCCGTCCCGATTTAATGCGGGCTGAGGCGCCTCTTAATCCTTCCTTCACACCCGCGCTCTATACTACGGGTGGGGCGATCCGCACGGAGGCATGTGCGGCCGCGCATGCACAAGCGCAGAAACGGAGGCGGGTCATGAAGTATCGCATCGCGTGGACAGGCCCCGGAACCGATGGGATTGTGGCGGGAGTGGTGCTTTTCACCTCTCTCGAGACGGCCCACCTGGCGGCGGCGGTGCTCCGGGCACTGTCGCCCAACAGGTACTTCTGGGTTGAGCCGGCCGAAGAAGTCAGCCCGGCCTCGCCGGTGCAGTAGCCCATGCTGGTCCTCTTCAGCGACATCCACCTGACCGACGGTTCGTCGGGCGAAACCATCAACGCCGAAGCGTTCGGGCAATTCATTGATCAGGTGGCCGCGCTGGCCGCACGGCGGCGGGCCTCCCGGGGCCGCCTCGTGTTGCTGGGCGACGGGTTGGACGTCATTCGCAGCACGCGCTGGACGCAAAGTTCGCCTTCGTGCCGGCCCTGGAACCCCTCGAGCGAAGAGCAGGAAGCGGTAACCCTCGAAATCCTTCGGTCGATCCTCGACCACAATGCGGCGGCCCTCAAGTGCCTGCGAGAGATTCCCAGGCGGGTAGCGGAGCAAAGCCACCTGTCGCCCGATCGTGTTCAACTCGACTACGTGCTGGGCAACCACGACTGGCTCATCAACCGGTACGCGTCCTGCCGCCGGCTGGTGGCGCAGCATCTGAGGCTGCCCCGCATTTATGCCGAGCACGGATTTCCCTTTGAGTTCGTGTCGCCCCCCGGCGCCTACGACGTCGTGGCCCGGCACGGCCATGAGTACGACCGCAAGAACTGCAACTCGGCCGAGGGAGGGGAGGCGTCCAGTTTCGGCGACGCCGTCGTTGTGGAACTGGTCAACCGGTGGCCGCTGGCCCTGGCCGAGGAACTCGCCGGCGACCCGGCGTGCGACGATATTCTGCGCCGCCTGCGAGAGATCGACAACGTGCGCCCGTACATGCACATCCCCGCCTGGATACTCGACACGATCTCGAAAGTGGGCCGTGGCCATCCCCGGTTCCACGCCGCGGCCCGGCGGGCCGCCCGGCGTTGCGTCGACGATTTCCGCCGCAATTCCGCACTTGACGACGTGATGCGGCAGCACCTTCGCTGGCACGAGCGGCTCGGTTTCCGCATCTTCCTGGAGCAGGTCCGGCACATGAAGGTCGGCACGCTCGACCTGTGGACGGGGCTGGCGGACCGCGCCATCAACGCCTGGCAGATCATGACCCACGCGCCCGGGTCTCGCTATGCCGGTCGCGCCTTGGCCGAGCGCGGGGCCGACGGGCTGCCGCCGCGGTTTGTCGTGTACGGTCACACGCATCGGGTCGAGAGCGTGCCGCTGGGACCTTCGCCGCGAGATGGGTCGGACCGGTTCTACCTGAACACCGGGACGTGGCGGCCCGTGTGGGAACTGGCGCGAACGGCCGACGGATCGACGCACTTCGCTTCGTGGAAGGAGATGAGCCACGTCGTCATCTACGCCACGGGCGAAGGCGGCCGCGCGCATGAGTTCGAGATTCGCAGCGGAAGCCTTCGGGACCGGCCCGGCACACGCTTGGCTGCAAGTGCCCCAAGGCTGGTTGTGTCGCCCCCTCTTTCCGCCAGGCAGTGAGTCGGCTGGCATTCATTCCTTCGCGTCTTCCCGCGTCCGTGCATGGCGGACGATGTCGCCCGTGCATAGGAACACGATGTCCTCGGCGATGTTCGTGCAGAGGTCGCCGATGCGTTCCAGGGCGCGGGCCAGCAGCGTCAGCGTCAGAACAACATCTACCCCCGCCGGATCGGACCGCTCGCGGGTGAGAGCCGTGCGGACAAACCGGCCGTAGGCGGAATCGACTTCGGCGTCCGAGGCGATAACGGCGCGGGCGGCGTCGAGATTCCGCGTGGCGACGGCGCGCAGGGTCTTATCGAGCCTCTCCGCAACCTCCCGCACGAGGTCGGTCCATCCGGGATACTGCGCCAGGTCAATCCGCTCCGCGGTAACGTGCTTGACGCGCCGGCCGATGCTGGCCGCTTTGTCGGCGATGCGCTCCAGGTCGTTGTTGGCCTTGATGGCAAAGCATATCGTTCGCAGGTCGATGGCAGCCGGCTGATAGAGGGCCAGCAGGCGGATGCACTCCTGTTCGATGTCCACTTCCTCGCGGTCGATCTCGCTGTCTTGTTCATCCACGAGGCCGCCGGCATCAGCATCGCGGTCTTCGGCGGCGGCCAGGGCGTCCAGCACCGCCTGCTGGCACCGCATGCCCATGCGGTCCAGTCGAAGCATCAAGCGGTCAAGGCGGTCTTGAAGTTGACGCATGGCCAGAACTCCCCTCTATTAACCGAAACGTCCGGTGACGTAGTCCTCGGTTTGCTTCTTGGCCGGCTTCGTAAAGATGGCGCTCGTCAGGTCATACTCCACCAGTTCGCCCAGGCAGAAGAACGCCGTGCGGTCGCTCACGCGGGCTGCCTGCTGCATGTTGTGCGTGACGATGACGATCGTGTACGCGTTCTTGAGGGCGGCGATGAGTTCTTCGATGCGGCCGGTCGCGATGGGGTCCAGCGCCGAGCACGGCTCGTCCATTAGCAGCACCTTGGGCTGCGTGGCCAGCGCCCGCGCGATGCACAGCCGCTGCTGCTGGCCGCCCGAGAGTGCCAAGGCCGACTTGTGGAGCGAGTCCTTGACTTCCTCCCACAACGCGGCGGCGCGCAGGCACTTCTCCACGACCTCGTCCAGTTCGCCCCGCGACCTCGCGCCCTGGAACCGCCAGCCAT
>JAPLMO010000423.1 GCA_026386995.1 Planctomycetota bacterium
GGCGCGCGACCGCCACACGGTCCAATCCTTCGGATGCCAACGTAGCGGTGACTGGGGACGCCGGAGAAGTCCAGTTGATTTTCATCCGCTTGTCGCCGTCCGCCTGGACGGCGGATTCCATCCGCACCCCCGGCAGCACCGCCTCGTTCCATGCCGCCAGGTCGGTATGCAGGCCCGGAAAAACCATCGCCAGACCTCCGGCCGCGACGTAGGCACGGAGCGATTCGGCCGCGGCGGGGTTCAACCGCGGCACATCCGCCAGGCAAACGGCCGCATAGTCTCCGAATGCGGTTCCGGCCAGTTCGCCCGCCGAAATGACTTTGATCGAGAACGGAGACCGCGCGCTCCCTTCGGCCGGCGCCGGGTGCAGGGCCGCCGCCAGAAAATCGCTGGCCCCCTCAAAGGCGACGCCTGACGGTGCGCCGTCCACCAGAAGGACAGGCAGCCCGTGCGCCGGGCGGATCAGAAAAAAGTACCGGTCGTCGCCGGGAATCGAGTCCCGTTCAAGTTCCACCCAGGCAGCGCAGGGGCCCTCTTTAAGGACGGGCAGATGGAACATCACGTCGGCCGTGCCCGGCCCGGTGAACTCGACGGGCCGCGTGTCGACCAGGCGCCCGTCGAAATAGAGTCCCGCGCGCGTGGCGCCCGGGCGGCCCTCAAGCGCCACCGTGACGGTGACGCCGGGAACATCGCCTTCCACGAGGAGATCCGGCATCAGGACGACTCGGGCGACCGAGTAGTTCGACGCGATGGCGGGCGCCACGTCGGTGATGACGATCCGCGGATGGCCGGCCAGGCGAAGCGCCTGGCGCACCTCGTTCCAGGCGCCCCGGCGCGCCGGGGTTCGCCAACCCGCCTCTCGCAGGTCCGTCAGGAGCCAGATGGAACCGCCCCCGCCGGTGCGCGTCAGAGACTCGGCGGCCGCGCGCAAGGCGCCGGGGACGTCGGTGCCGCAGGCAGTCAGGTTGGCCGCCTCGATCGCTGCCGCAACAGCGGCATGATCCTGGATCGGATCGCGGAAAAGCCAGTCGCACCGCGTCGTGAAGAGTCCGGCCCCGGCCCGAGCGGTGCGCGGCAAGGCGGTCATGGCGGCCGCCGCTTCGCGTTTCGCCCGGTCGAAGGCGCCGCTGGACGCGTCGGCCGCCGACATGCTGGCCGAGGCGTCGAGGAGGACGACGACTTGCGTGCCGTCACCCAGGAGGGGGGCCAGACTTCCGCTCAGGATCGGTTGGGCGAGCGCCCCAAGGGCCGCAGCCAGCACCAGCGTCCGCAGCGCCATCAGGAGGATCTGCCGCAGGTGCGCCCGGCGAACCGCCCGCTGCTCGGTCGCAAGCAGGAAGTCGATGGCCGCCCACCGCATACGGCGGTACCTGACCCGGTTCAGCAAATGAATCAGGATCGGGATCGCCACGAGCGGTGCCAAGTACAGGAACTCGGGATGGAGGAAACTCATCGGCGGGTTCCTCCCGAAGCCTTGTGCTTGCGCCAACCCAGGTACGTGGTCAGGGCGCGGTCAAACGGTTCCGAGAGGCGCATCCGCTGGTAGTCGATGTTTTTCTCCGCACAGCCGCGTTTCAAGTCATCGAGGAACGCGGAGAACCTGGCCCGGTACGCCTCGGCCACCAGGCGCGGATCCACCACGACCTCCTCGCCGCGCTCCATCCCTTCGAAAAGCGTGACGCGGTCGAACGGAAACTCGATCTCGGCGTCATCCAGCAGGTGCAGCGCGATCACCTCGTGCCGGCGGTGGCGGAAGTGCTGGAGACCGCGCATCACCTCTTCGGGATGATCGAGGAAATCGCTGAGGATCACGACGAGGCTCCGGCGGCGGACGCGCTCGGCCGTCTCGTGCAGCACCGCGGCCAGGCGAGTGTCGCCGCCGGGACGGACCCGTTCCAGGATCTCGCGGATGGCGACGAAATGTCGCGCGTTGCCGCGCGGCGGGATGAACGCCCGCGTCTGCGTATCGAACGTAATGAGGCCGACATGGTCCCCCTGCCGCAGCATCAGCAGCGACAGGGCCGCCGCCAGCGATGCGGCGTAGTCGAGGCGCGTGGCGCCGCTGCGCCCGAACTCCATCGATCCGCTGGCGTCGAGGAGAATGTAGCAGTTCAGGTTCGTCTCGGCCTCGAACTGCTTGACGAAGAACCGGTCGGACCGCGCCA
>JAPLMO010000271.1 GCA_026386995.1 Planctomycetota bacterium
CACCGCCGCCGGCCCCCCCTTGTCCACCGCCACCGCCACCGCTACCGCCGACGCCCCCACTGCCGCCGCCGCCACCACCGCCACCACCGCCACCCGTCAGGCTGGTATTGGTCGTGATACTCGTACCTCTCTGACCGGCGGCGCCGGAAGCCCCACCACTAGTAGCGTTCGCTCCGTTATTTCCTGGCGTGTAGGAAGGGGTGCCGCCTTCACCGACTCCACCGCGTCCGCCGCCGGCACCCAGAGGGTCTTGTCCGCCTACTCCACCATCCCCACCCCCGCCAGCGTAATAGCTCCCTGTACCACCTGCGGCACCCACTGGATAGACCGTTGGCGCAGCGCCGCCGGCGGCACCATTACCGCCGCTTCCGGCAGCGGCGAAACCGTCGCCCCCTCGTCCCCCGCTGGTGCCAGCGCCACCCAGTCCGCCATTGCCGCCAGTTGAACCAGCCTGGCCCCACCCACCCTGGCTTCCGCTATGGCCTTGATCACCGCCCGTCCAAATACCCACCGAATTGCCGCCACTGCCACCCGCCCCGCCATTGTTGCTCCAGCCGCCCGCGCCGCCGATGCCGCCGGCTCCACCCGCCCCGCCGGCACCCGCGCCACCGCCTGTGCCGCCGCCGGCCCGGCTCGTCGAGCCGGCCGCTGCGAAATTGAACGTCCCGGCCAGGTTGGCATTGTTGCCCACGATGATCCGCGCGCCACGCTGCGTGCCCAGCGCTGCGGTGACGGTGTCGGCGGCCCCGACGTTGAAATCCCCGAAAACCAGATACTTCCTGGCCCCGTCGGTGTCGATGCCTCCATTCTGGATGTTGAAGCCGTTGAAACTCAGGCTCGACACCCAGGTCGTGCCGTCGGTGGAGAGTTTCCCCGTATCGGGATCGACGGTAAGCGTGATTCCCCCGGTTGCCGCGGAGGACAGGACCAGGACGGCCAGGAATGCAACAAGCGCAGCATGGAAGCGGTTCATCGTCAAGCCCTCCTTCTGGTATGCACATCCCCACAAAAGAAAATGGGCGGCCTCCGGCACTCCCCCGGAGAACGCCCAAACGTTTCAGATTCGGATTGTCTTCACTGAGGACGGGCTGTGCCGCTCACTCCCGAAAGCGGCCCGGCCCGGCTGCCCTCAGCAAGGGTGACTATACATCATAAAACCCGCCGAGGCAAATTTTTTTCCCGCCGGGCCTTAATTCGGAGTTCCGGCCGGCGTACGCCGTTTCAGCCCCGTTGGGGCGAAAGGCGGCCCCGCATTTGGCTGATTTCGGGTTCTGTCCGGTTGCCGCCGGTCCACCCCGCGGCAGTGCCGCGGGCTTGTTACCGCCTTCCGATTCGCGACTCCCCGTTGCCGGCCTGCCCGCCTGTGGCGGTTTCCGCCTCCCGTCGCACTATCGGCCATGGACCCGATTCGCTACTATCGTAAAATAGTCTGGACTATTCCACGATATTGCCGATAATGGTACAAGCATGAACCACCGCAAACGCCTGTACGACGCGATGTTTGCCGAGCACCTGGAGCACCATCGCCAGATGGCCTTAGTGGTCGGCCCGCGCCAGGTAGGCAAGGCCACCGCGTGCCGCGGCCTGTCGTCGGCCTACCTCAACTGGGACAACGCCGATGACCGGCAGATCATCCTTCAGGGGCCGGCAGCCACGGCCGGCCGGCTTGGGCTGGAGCGGCTGCGCCAGCGGCCGACGATTGGCACCTTCGACGAATTGCACAAGTTCAGGAAATGGAAGTCCTTCCTGAAAGGCTTTTACGACACCTATGCCGATTCCGTCCGTGTGCTGGTGACCGGCAGCAGCCGCCTCGACGTTTACCGCCGGGGCGGTGACAGCCTGATGGGCCGCTACTTCCTGTACCGCATGCACCCCTTCAGCGTGGCCGAGGTCATTTACGCGGACCTGCCCGACGCGAAGAAGATCGTCCGCCCGCCGCGACGAATCGCAGAGGCGGATTTCGCCGCCCTCTGGGAACACGGCGGGTTCCCCGAGCCGTTCCTCAAACGACAGGACCGTTTCACGAGGCGATGGAGCAGCCTGCGCCGGCAGCAACTCCTGCGCGAAGACGTCCGTGACCTCACGAGGATACAGGAACTGGGCCAGGTCGAGGCCCTCGTGAACGTCCTTCTGGCACGCTCAGGCGATCAACTCGTGTACAGCGGCTTGGCCAGGCAGGTACAGGTATCCCAGGACACCCTGCGCCGCTGGATCGAAACGCTCTGCGGATTCTACATGGGATTTCTCGTGCGGCCGTGGTTCCGGAACGTCTCGAAGTCCCTGCGCAAGGAGCCCAAGTGGTTCCTCCGCGACTGGTCGGGCATCGCCGATGAGGGCAAACGAACCGAGACTTTCATCGCCTGCCACCTGCTGAAGGCCGTCGAAGGCTGGACCGATCTGGGGCTGGGCGAGTTCCAACTGGGCTACCTGCGCGACAAACTCAAACGCGAAGTGGATTTCATCATCGTCCGCGACCGCAAGCCCTGGATGCTGGTCGAGGCCAAAAAGGCGGACGAGAAACTCGGGGCCTCGCTGGCTTACTTCCAGGAGCAGACGAAGGCGCCGCTGGCCTTCCAGGTTGTCCTGGACGCCGACTATGTGGATGCCGACTGCTTCGCCCGACCCGGCGGTCCGCTGGTCGTTCCGGCCAAGACGTTCCTGTCGCAACTCCTCTGAACCGGTTGTCGCGCCAGAGCCGCCGCATAGCGCGGTACCCACACAAGGGGTTGACCGCCAACTTGGCAGCCCCGGCCCCCGAATCCCGCCCCCTGCCATCGGGGATTGTTCCACGCTTACCCACGCTTACCATCCCTCCTCCCTCCGTCCCTGCGTCGCGGCGAAAAACTGTCAAGGCCCATTAAAAATGTCCGGGGTCCTGACCCAGTAGAAATGTCCGGTCTTGGCGTTTCTGTTTGAAGGATTTTCTCCAGGGATGCTCCGGGCCTGGACGGTAGGGTTCGTGGTCGGTAGGATGAGGCGAGCCA
>JAPLMO010000170.1 GCA_026386995.1 Planctomycetota bacterium
CGCGAGAATGTCCGCGTCGTGGAGCGGCAGCGGCTCGAGGCCCTCACGGACGAGCAGGCCCGGTCCCTCAAGGGCCTGATCGGCGACACCTACGCCGTCAAGGCGGGCAAACTCTTCAAGGCCGATACGGTCATCACGGGCAGGCTTTTCCTCCTGGAAGGCAAAATGACCGTCAGCGCCAAGGCGATTGACATCGCCACGGAGCGCATCGTGGCGTCGGACCAGGTGTCGGGCCGGCCGGAGGACATCTTCGAGGTGGCTCTCCAACTGGCAGGCAAACTGGCGAAGCAGATGCAGTGGCCCCTGCCGCAGATCGACCTGGCGCAGATCGATAAGTCTCCCGTCGCCGGCCTGCACTTTGCCAAGGCCCTCAGCTACTACTATGCGGGGAACATGGACGAGGCCGTCATGCAGTTTATGCGGACGATCGACCTCGATCCGAACTACACCGAGGTGCACTACTGGACGGGCCTGTGCTACGAAAAACTTGGCGAGCCGACGCATGCCGTCATCGATTTTGAGGCGTACCTGAAGGAGCATCCGCAGGGCAAGTACGCCGCCGACGCCGCAAAGCGGCTGGCTGCGGCGAAGAAGGCGGCGGGCAGCGAGGCGATTCCGCGCCTGGGGCCCGATACCCCGGCGGCCACCAAGGGCAAGGCCGCGCCGACTGCGGCACCCACCGCGTCAGCCGCACCCGCGACGGGAGTTCCCGCAGTTGCGCCGGCGACGAAGACTCCCGCCGTCGCCAAGCCCGTGGAGGGGATCGAGGCCGACCGCGTGAAGGCGCAGAGCCGCCTGCAACTCGGCGAGATGCTCGATAAGGCCGGCAAGGCCGACTCGGCCCGCAAGGAGTACCTGCGCGTCATCGAACTGTATCCGAACACCGAGGCCGCCGATGCGGCCCGCAAGCACATCGAGGCCCTTGACGCAAAGGCCAAGGCGGGCGGGCAATAGATGGCACGGCGGTTAACCGGTTTTTGCACTATCAAGGAACTACCCATGAACGCGAGACTTCCGGCCCTCTTCATCGCGGTCGTAACGGCGCTGCTGGTTGCGGTGCCGATCTCTGCCGCCACCAACGTGGCCGTCTTCAACTTCCAGATGAAGTCCGACACGCCGGACTGGAAGTGGCTGGAGAAGGGCCTCTCGGACCGCATCACCACAGACTTCGCCCAGAACCGCGCCCTGGCGGTCGTGGCGCGCGATGAGATGCAACTTCTTGCCCAGAAGATGAACTGGGTGCCCGAGATGGCCACTACCGACGCCAAGGGCATGGGGCAGGTCAAAACGCAACTGAAGGCCGAGACGCTCGTCACCGGCGTGTACGAAGTTGCAGGCGACCAGATTCGCATCACGGGCCAGATTGTTGAAGTGGGCTCGCGCAAAGAGGTGGCGCGGAAGGAAATCGCGGGCAAGGCTGAGGATGTTCTTGAACTCCAGCGCCGCTTGTCGGCGGAGTTGCTGAGCGTGGTGGTAAATAAGCCTGCCGCCCAAATCCTGCCGATGCTGCCCGTCTGGACGCGCAGCCTGCCGGCCGCCAAGGCTCTCTACGAGGGCATGGACCTTTACGACCAGGGCCGCTACGCCGAGGGGTGGCTGAAGTTCCGCCAGGCATCCAAGACCGACCCGAAGTACATGGAAGCCCAGTACTTCGTCGGAAAGATGTACTACTTCATGGATCGCTACGAGCACGCGCGGCGGGCGCTGGAGAAGTTCGTGTACCTTGACACGACGCACCCGCGCGTGGGCGACGCGATGGTCGAGTACGTGCACACGTACGAGGCTACGGGGGCGGCGCCCACGGCGCTGCTGGCGCTCTACGAAGACCTTGCCAGGCGGTTTCCGAATGCCAACGTGTACCAGGGCCGCCGGTGGAGCCTCTTCACCGGCATGATGCTCGCCGACCAGTGGTTCCGGTGCAAGCGGATGCGCGTCCTGACGCAACTGGGGCGCAACGAGGAGGTCCTGAGCGACTGGGGGCCGGTCGTGGAGGGCCCCCGTTGGTACCCCTCGACGGGACCTGGTTGCAGTTTCCCCTTCGGCCTTGTCAACTTGATGGACTTCCACGCACGGACGGGCGCCATGCCTGCGTTCAATATCAAGATGCCGGGGTCGGTTATTGGAGACACGAGCAATGAGATCAGTGCCGCCGGGGGTGCTTCGACGTGGCTGAAGTTCGAGCCGACGGCGGCCGCCCAGGCGGTGGCGTTTTCTCCGAAGCGGCTTTCCGGGCCGGGAGGCGACGGGGGCGGCGACCGGACCGTGATCTTCGACAAGCCTTGGGCGGCAGTGGCGGTGGGGCTTCGCGCGCCCAGCGGCTATGTGTTCAAGGCGCTGAAGTTCCAGAGCCAGACAGAGGGTGAGGGCGGTTCCCTGGAGGTCCGGCTCCGCCGCGTGGATACGTACTACGTCACCCGGGGCTGGTTGCCGTCGGTGCGAGCAGACCTGAAAGAGGCTCGCACTCGCGGCGTTGTCTGCGACAACCCGCCCCGCCTGGGCCTCCTCGTGGCGGAGTGCCGCTTTGAAGCCGCGCGGGGCGCCCTTGTGGTCAAGGGCCTGACGGTAACACCCACCCTGGCCCCCATGCAGGGGGCGGGAACGCTGGCGGTCGACTGCCGCACGACCGCCGACTTCCGCGTGTACGTCGACGGGGCTTTGGCTCGGTGGCATCCGGGCGTGGTCGGCCCGCTCTCGCCGGGGCCGCACGAGGTGCGTTTTACACCCACCCAGCCGGGGTCGCCTTACGGCGAGTGGTCCACGACGGTTGCGGTCGAGGCGGGTAAGACAGCCCGCCTGACAGGCCGCTTGCCATGGCCGGAGGGCAGCCCGTGGAGTTCGTGGACTTCGACGTTGGTGGGCACATCATATCCGGGCATCGACCCCGGCCTTTGGATTTTCGACGACAGCCGGCCGGCCATCCTCGCGGATGACGAAGCGGTCCGGCTGGTCTGGTCTTATCGCGGCGACCTGTGGTCGTCGGTCAGCACGGACGGCGAGTGGTTCTCGCCGCCGCAGAAACTCGGCCTGCCGGTCTCGAGCGGGTGGAACGAGACGGCCCCCTGCCTGGCCCGCGACGAGCGCGGCCGCTTTATCCTGGTGTTCCTGTCGGATCGGGACGCCCGCCACCGGATGCTTCCGTACGCCTGCTGGTCGCGGGACTTCGTTCACTGGAGCGCGCCCGGCATGGTCTGCGACGAGAGCATCTCCGAGGCCCGGACGCTGCTCGCGGACGACCGCGGGCGGCTCGTCTACCTTGCGCGCGCCTCCGGCGGTTACAAGGCGTTCGTCAGCGCCGACGCCTGCCAATGGGCGGCGAAGTCCGTCCCAGGCTCTGCGCTGCTCCAGGACCGGACGGGGCAGTTCATCGCCTATAGCCTGACGGGGGAGGCGGCGGGCGGCCCGGGACCCAAGAATCCATTTAAGTGCCGGCTGACCTGCAGGAAAAGCTCCGACCTGGTCACATGGTCGCAGGACGAGGTCCTGGCGGAGTCCGAGTGGACGGGCGCCGT
>JAPLMO010000280.1 GCA_026386995.1 Planctomycetota bacterium
CGAACTGGTCGTTCATCGTGTACTTGAGCGTGCCGGCATTGACATACGTCAGGCCGGTGTACTGGGCGGCCTGCGTCAGGCGCAGCAGGCCGTTGTTGACCTTGACGAGGCCGCCAGTGCCGGTGATGGCACCGGAAAGCGTAACAAAATCGCCGGGACTGGAGGGATTGTCGTAGATGTCGAAGGTGCGATTGGCCGCGCCCAGGTTGATGGCGTTGCGGAAGTCGACCTCGCTGTTGGCGTCGATGTCGTAACCGAGTTGGAGGTTGCTGCCGGTGGGGACGAAGCCGCCAGCGTCCCAGACCAGGGCCGTGGGGGCGGCCGTGCCGCCGAGGGCGACGGTCAACTTGCCGTCCTTGGCCGCGAAGCCGCCGCTGCCGGTCCACTGGACCTGGCCGGGGCCGGTCCCCAGGCCGCGCAACATGAGGGTGGGTCCTTCGCCTTCAAGGACGCCGCCGGGGCTGGTGTTGGTGAACTTCAGGTTGCTGGCGGTCGGCAGTCCGACGCCGTCAACGGCTCGCAGCGCGCCGGCAACGGGGATCGTATATCCTGTGTAGGTGTTGGTTGCGGTCAGGCGCAGCAGGCCATAGCCCAACTTGTTGAGACTGCCGTTCGAGATGACCCCCGAGACGGTCGCGAAGTCAAAGGCGGATGCCGGGTTGTCCTCCACAGCGATCCCCTGGTAACCGCCGGCCAGGTCGAGGGGGTTCCTGAATTCGACCTCGCTGTCGGCGGTGGCAGAACCGAACTTCAGGGTGTACTGGTCCGAGAGGAAGTTCGTGGTGTTCCATCGCAGTGGCGTGGGGTCGGCAAGCCCTCCGATGGCCACGGTCAACTTGCCGCCGGAGGCCGAGAAGCCGCCCCGGCGTGAATACTCCCACTGGACCTGGCCGGTCCCCGTGCCCAGGGACCGCGTGAACGTCCCGCCGCCTATCGCCTCGAACACGCCGTCCGAGAAGAGCAGGTTGCTCGCCGTCGGCAGTCCGACACCCTCGGTCGCCCGCAGCAGGGAAAAGAGTCTCGTGGTGCCGGTGTAGTGGTTGGTGGTATTGAAGAGCACGCCTCCGCTGGAGCCGCCGATGCTGACGCCGCTCTGGGATCCCCCGTCATCGATGGAACCGAAGATGTTCAAGGTGCCGGACGTGGCGTTGAAACTGCTGGCGGCCGTCATTTGAATGGGGCCGTTCCAGGCGCCTGTTCCATTGAGGGTTTCGATACCGCCTCCGTTGAGCACGAGGGTCCTGCCGGAGAAGGTGATATTGCCGTCCATCTGGAGTTTGGCGTTGGCATCTACGGTAACGTCGGTGGCGGAGGGCCCAAGGGCCAGGGAATTGGTAATGCGAAGTTGACCGTTGGTCTTGATATGAGTCGGACCGGTGTATTGGTTCGCCGCTGTGAGGACAACCTTCGCCTCATAAAAACTCTTGACGGTCATCGCGTAGGGGCCGGAGATTACGCCGTTGATGGTCAGGGTGCAAGAGTCCCAACTACCGATGGTCACGTCGGTTCCAAGTGTGATCGGACCGTTCCAGGCGGTGGCACCTCCGAGGCCCCAGGACATGAGAGCCCCGTTCCCCGAAACGCCCGCCCCGTAAAGAGTCAACGGCTCGTCGGGAACTGTCACGGCGCCGTCGTAGGTGTCCAATGCCAGCGTGGCTCCGTCCGACACCACGGTTCCTTCCAGACTGGAGCCGAGGAGGCCGTTGTGCTTGACGGACAGTGTACCCTCCAGGACGCGCGTGACGCCGCGGTAGATGTTGGCTCCGCTTAATGCGGCGTTGCCAGAGGTGGACTTTGTGAGACCGCCCGTGCCGGCAAGGATGGCTGTCACAACGCCGCTGTGGATATTGTAGTTGTCTGTAGTCAGGACGCCGGGGGATGTGCCATAAATGTAACCGTTGTCGATTCGCACGCTCCTGACGGTCTGGTTGAAGGTGCCGATGTCCAGGCCGGGATAACTACCGGCGACGCCGTCATAGGTGACCGCCACATCCGTGTTGGCCCCCAGGACTCCGTTGGCGGCCGCCCGAAGCGTGCCGTTGTTGACATCAATGGTAAAGAGGCTGTTGGCCGGGCTCTTGAGGACGAGGCAACCTACGCCGTTCTTCGTCAGGCCGCCGTTGGTCAGTGCCCCGGAAAGCACAGCGACCGCACCGTTGCTGCTCGAACCCGTCCGGATGGACCGGTTCTTGCCAGCGAAGTCGATGGGGTTCAATATTTCGGTCGTATAGTTCGGGCCGTAGGGGTTGTAGTCCGTGTCCACCGAAGTAAAGAGCAACTCTGAACCATCCGGCACAAAGTACTGGCTGCCCCAGACAAGGGTATCAGGTGTGGCGTGACCGCCGATGTTGACGGTCAGTGGGCCGTCTATCGCGCCGAAACCGCCGCTGCCCGTCCATTGAACCTGGCCCGGACCGCCGCCGAGCGCCCGGCTGAACGTGTATGTGCCCGTCGTTTGGAGAAGGCCGCCGTTGAAGACCAGATTGCCCGAAGACATGGACGTGGAGGGGATTACGCGCACGGTTCCCTGCGAGATGATCGTCGGTCCCGTGTAGGTGGCAGATCCCGTCAGCGCCAGATAAGCAGCGCCCACCTTCGTGAAGCCGCGACCCAGTCCTGCGTCGCCGACGGCGCCCGAAATCGTCATGCATTCGCGACTTGAGTCAACGCCGATGACGGCGTTGTCGCCCAGGGTAACAGCGCCGGTCCAGACGGCGGTGTGACCGGTCTGCCGCAGCGCGCCGTTGCCGCGGACCCCCTGGCCGTTGAGGGTCAGCGGCTCGGCTGCCATTGTGAGCGTGTTGTAGTCGTCGGAGTTGTATAACTCCAAGGCGCCCCCGGTCTGGACGGTCGTTCCCGCGGCGGTCGATCCAAGGGCGTTTGCGTTGGTGATATTGAGGACGCCTTCCGCGACGGTCGTGGCGCCCGCGTAGGTGTTGGCGCCGGTGACCTGAACGGTGTCGGCGGTGGTCTTGACGAGGCCGCCGCTGCCACCGAGATTCGCTCTCACATAGCCGTTGGACACCTGGAAGCCGGCGTTCGAAGTAAGTACGCCGCCCGACCCCGCGATCATGCCGCTGGCGAGCGTAACGAGCCCGACCGTGTCGCGGAAGGTGCGAATGTCGAGAGTGCCGGCGTCATCGTCATTACTCTCACATATGACGATCGGCGCGTTGTCGGCAAAGACGTTGTCCGCCCCCAGATAGAGGGTGCCTGCAATCGTGGTCGCGCCCGTATAAGTGTTCGGTCCCGAAAGGGTAACTGAACTGCCGACCCCGATCGTGAGCCCGTAGCCGTTGCCGCCGTCGCCGATCGGGCCGCTTACGGTTAAAGATTGGCTGGAGGCTCTGTTGGCGATGGAAAACGGGGCCGTCATCGTGACGGGGCCGGCCCAAGTGCCGCTGCCCGCCAGGGCGCCAGTGCCGTTTAGGCCGTATCCGCCGATGCTAAGGCTTTCGCCGGTAACGTTCGCGCTGAGACTGAGGGTGGCACCGCTCAGGACCGTTGTACCCGAGTCGGTCTTGCCGAGCGCGCCAGCATTGTAGACAGCCAGGGTTCCGGCGGCTACAAGAGTGGTACCCGTATAGGTGTTGGCGCCGCGCAATTCGGCGTAGTCGGTCGTGGTCTTCGTGAGGCCGCCAGATCCGGCAAGGGAAGTGGAAATTGTCCCTTTCCGGACTTCGAAACTGGTGGCAGTCAGCACGCCCCCCGTGCCAATGACCCACCCGTCAATAAGCGTCAGCGGGCCGGAGTTGACGGCAAAGGCGCCGATGTCGAAGGTGCTATTGCTGCCGGCGACGGAGACGGCGCTTGAGGCCGGAATGGCGTCGGCCTGACCCACTCGCAGGAAGCCGCCGCTGAGCGTGGTCGGACCGGTATACGTATTGTGCGCCTTGAGAACAAGGGTGCCCGGGCCGACCTTGGTCAGGCCGCCATTGGAGAGGGAACCGGAAAGCGTGGCTAATCCGCCCCCGCCTCCATCACTCAACCCGACACGAACCGTGCGGGCCGCCCCGCCCAGGTCGATCGGATTCTGAATCTCCGTGTCGTAACTTGAGGTGGTGCTCAGCCGAAGTTCACAGCCATCAGGAATGAAACCGTTAGCGCCCCAGGTCAGGGTGTCGGGGGTCATGTTTCCGCCGAGGTTGACGGTCATCTTCCCATTCCACGCGGCAAACCCGCCGCTGCCGGTCCACTGAACCTGGCCCGGCTGGGTGCCAAGGCTGCGGGTGAAAGGACTAGCGGTGTCGCAGCCGTACATGCCGCCGGCCAGAACGAGATTGCTCGCGGCAGAAAGGCCCACGCCATCGCTCGCCTGAAGCATGCCGCCGGCAACTATCGTCGCCCCACCGTAGGTGTTCGTGCCCGTCAGGGTCAGCCAGCCGGTTCCGACCTTGGTGAGGCTGCGGCCTGCGCCGTTGTCTCCGATGGAACCGCTGATGGCGAGAGTGTTCCAAAGGTCCGAACCCATGACGGTATCGGCGCCCAACGTGACAGGGCCGGTCCATGTGCTGCTTTGGTTTCCCGAGCGCATCGCTCCCGTGCCGGAAATGCCATTGCCGTAAAGCGTCAGCGGCTCGTTGGAGACGGTCCCGCTGACCTGGATGACGGCGCCGGCGGCAACCGTTGTGCCGGCGTCGGCGGTTCCGAGCGTTGCGCCGGAGACGGCCAGCGTCCCCTCCAATACGACCGTCGGGCCAGTGTAGGAATTTGCACCGCTCAGGGTGACCGTGTCGGCGGTGGTCTTAATGACGTCTCCGCTGCCGCCCAGATTGCCGCTGATCGTGCCTTTGCGCACGTCGTAGGCGCCGGCCGAGAGAACACCTGCCGCGCCGATAATTGAGCCGTTCATGAGTGTCACGGACGCCACCGTCGGATTGGCGGAACCGATGTCGAACGTCGCGATGCGGCTGGGGTTGGAACCATCGTCGGCGATCGTCAGGTCAGAAGCGTGCCGGGGCCGGTTTTCGTAAGGGCGCCATTAGAGATCGCACCCGTAAGGTTTGCCAGGTCGGTGGAATACGCGTAGGAACCCCTGGTGACCGCGATGGTCCGTGTGCCGCCGGCCATGTCAATGGGGTTGGCGAACTCGACCGTCTGGGTGGAGTCGGTGGAGCCGAAAACCATGTTCGCCCCGTCAGGGACGAAGAACGGGCTCCCCCAGACGAGCGTGTCGGGCGTGGCATTGCCGCCGATATTGACGGTCAACTTACCCCCATAGGCGGCGAAGCCGCCCGCGCCTGTCCACTGGACCTGTCCGGGGCCGGTGCCGAGGCTGCGTGTGAATGAGAAGTTGTTGCCTTCCAGCACGCCGCCCGCCAGCACCAGATTGCTGTTGGGCGAGAGGCTCATGTATTGGTTTGCCAGCAGCGTCCCCGCGCTGATGATCGTAGCGCCGGTGTAAGTGTTTGTCCCGGATAGTGTGACCGTGCTGCTTGTGGTCTTCGTAAGTCCGGCGGTCCCAGCCAAGCCGGCGGAGATGAGGCCCTTACTGGCGTCCACGTTACCCGTAACGGTGAGTGCCGCCGTCGAGCCTGTGACGCTGCCGTCGACCAGCGTCAGGCTGCCGGCGGTCTGGTTGGTTGTGCCCAAATCCAGCGTCGTGGTCCCCTGAGTGGCCTTGTTGATGACGATGCTGCTCCCGGCGCCCAGCGCGCCGCTCACTGTGCAGCGCAGGGTGCCGTTGTTGACCGTCGTCGGGCCGGTGTATGAGCCTGCGGCCGTAAGGACCAGCGTGCCATCGCCTTCCTTCGTGATGCCGCCGTTGGAAAGACCGCCGGAGAGGGTCGCAAGGTCCGTGGTGGAGTTGGAGTTGTCAGTAACAAGGATGCTGCGGACGCCGCCGCCAAGGTCGATGGGGTTGCGCAACTCGACCTCGCCGGTAGCCGACCTGGTATTCAGCAGCAGTTGCGCTCCGTCGGGCAGGAAGTCGCCCGCGCCCCAGACGAGCGTGTCGGGCGTAGGCTGGCCGCCGAGGTTGGCAGTGAACTTTCCGCCATAGGCCGAGAATCCGCCGCTGCCCGTGAAGCGGACCTGGCCGGGGCCGGCGCCCATAGGTCGCGAGAAACTGGTCGTGCCGTCCCCCTCGAGCATGCCGCCCGAGAAGATCAGGTTGCTCCCCGCGACCAGGCCGACGCCGTCCGCCGCGCGCAACGCTCCGCCGGCGATGGTAGTGCTCCCCTCGTAGGTGTTGTTGCATCCAAGTGAAATGATGTTCGTGCCGACCTTTGTCAGGCCGCCGGGCCCGCCGACGACCCCGGTGATGTTCAGTCCGCCCTGCCAGGCATAGTCGCCGCCGATGGCGGCATCGGCCGCCAGCGTGACGGGGGCAGTGCAGGTCACCGCCCCCGAAATGTGCCGCAACGCCCCCGTTCCGCCGACGCCCATGCCGCGGATGATAGTGGCCTCGGACCACGTGTTGCTGTTGCCGGTGGGTATTTTCCATTCCAGCGTGGCGCCGTCGGCCACAACGGTGCTGGCGCCTGTTCGGGCGCTAGCGAGCCAATCGGTGAAACTCATCACGCCCTCACGGATGTCGTTCTTCCCGGAGTGCTGATTGTCGCCGCTCATCGTCACGGTGCCGGAGGTGGTCTTGACTACGTCGCTCGCCCCGGAGAGGATGGCTGGGACCGAGCCGCTGCGAAAATCGTAAGAAGCGGCGGCTACTGTGGGCCCCGCCAGGGAACCGCTCAGGAGCGTGATCGGGCCGATCGTTCCGCCGCCGTAGTATAAGAAAGACCCGCCATCGATGACGATGGACGAAGCCGGCGACAGGGCGCCCGTGAAACCGAGTGAACCTGCCTTGACCGTGGTCTGGCCGGTGTAAGTGCAGGCGCCTGTAACTTGGATATTTCCAGTCCCTACCTTTGTCAGACCGCCGTTGGAAAGGCCGCCTGAGATGATGCCGGCAGAAGAGGTGTTATCACCTCGAATTGTTCTTACGGTGCCTCCCAGATCAATCGGGTTCTGGAAGTTGACAGACCCGGACCCCGACTGCGCTCCGAGGTTCAGTTCGCAGCCGTCGGGGACAAACCCGGGCGTGACGCCCCACACCAGGGTCGTGGGCGTTGCCTGACCACCAAGGTTGACGGCGAGCGTTCCACCACCGGCTTGCGAGAATCCACCGCTGCCGGTCCACTGAACTTGGCCGGGCCCCGTGCCAAGGCTTCGGTTGAACGTAGCGCTGTATTCGACGCTCAAGATGCCCCCGCCGGCCAGCGTCAGGTTGCTCGCGGCCGGCAGGTTGACACCATCAAGGGCCCGCAACTGGCCCCCATTTATGATCGTTGCGCCGCTGTAGGTGTTCCGAGCAGACAAATAGAAGTTGCCGGGCCCGTTGAAGGTAATGCCCGTTCCTGCGACACCGCTTGAGACGGCTCCGCGGAGATTGACGCCTCCGTTCGTGAGGGTCGAGTTAACCGTCAGCGACCGGTTAAGGACAAGGGGCGCCAGGATGCCGAACGACCCCTGGACGTCGATGAGGGCGTTGCCGGCGCTGGTGTCGAAGATGAGGGGGATTCCCGCCCAGGACTGCACCTCGGTCGAATAGGTGCCAGGTGCGCCGTAGTACAGCGACCCGAGTGTCACGCTCGAAGAGTCGATGTAAAGCGTGCGCGATGCGCTTCCACCCGTCAGCCTCGCAATGTCGTCGATGCCGTTCGGAACACCGTTGGACCACTTGGTCGGGTCGTTCCACGAACCGCTGGTAGTGGAGACCCACGTGCTGTCCGTTGCCTGCGAGGGCCCCGCAAAAAGCACAACCGCCAGCACCGCCGCGGCAACAACCGCTGCTGCCGCCTGTTTCCTGCGCAAGTGTCTCATTGATGATACTCCAATCCTGCGGCCCAATGAAAAGGGGGAAACCGACCCACAATGGGCCGATCTCCCCCGGTTGTCGTCTATAAAGCCCCAGCCGCGCGCAACCCCGGCGCGCAGAATGAGCCATGTCAGTTCAGAAACGGCGCTTCGGCAGGTTTCGCATGCACTGCCCCCAAACTACAAGCATGCAACAACTAAGGGATGGCCCTTCAAGGCCGGTAAGTCCCTCCTTACCCGCAATACGTCTTGCCCGGCCCCGTAGCCGGACACATCTATCCCAACAAAAAAGGCCGGCCCGCGCGCAGGCGGACTCAGCCCGGATGCTCACCACCACAGCCCCCCAACACCCTAAAGCATACACCATAAATGGCAGTCTGCCAAATGAATTGTGCACCCGGTCATCCGGCGGACTGGCCTGCCTCCGCCGCTGCAATCAGCCGCGCGAGTTCATCGTCCGTCAGGGTCCGCTGGTCGTGCCGCCGGTCCAGTTGCACGTTGTAGCCCTGAAGGTAGGCGAGTGCGTCTTCTCGCACGCGGCCGTCGCGGCGGAGCCATCGCGAGAACTGCTTGATGGCCCGCAGGTAATGATTGCACGTCTGGAGCGAGAGGTTGTCGTCGTCGCGGAGGCTGGCGACGGCTGCCTGGACCGTTGACGGCACAAGGTTGCTGATATACTCCGCGCCGCACCAGTCGATGACGCCCCGGGCGCGGGTGCGGACGAGGTCGGCCTGTTTTCGGCTGAAAGGGCGCTGCGCGCCCGGTTGGGTCTTGACGTAAGTTGCGTTCCCCGCTAAGGTTGTGGCGGTGCGGCGGCGGTTTCCTAAACCGCAGGTCGGCTGTTCGAGTCAGCCCGGGCGCACCAATACAGGGGCTTGCACGATGTTGCGGCGGTCTCTATGATTGATCTGCACACGCATACGGTTCTGAGCGACGGCGACCTGATTCCGACGGAATTGGCCCGCCGCGCTGAGGTCGCCGGCTATCGCGCCCTCGGCATCGCCGACCACGTGGACACGGCGATGGTCGACGCGGTCGTTCCGCTCCTGGTGCGGGCGGCGATCGACCTGGCGCCAGTGATGAAGATGAAGGTGATTCCGGGGGCCGAGGTCACGCACTGCCGCCTGGAGCACATCGCACGGGTCGTCGACCGGGCGCGGCAACTGGGCGCACGCATCGTGGTGGTCCACGGCGAGACGCCGGTCGAGCCGGTGATCGAGGGCACGAATCGCGCCGCCATTGAGGCAGGCTGCGATATCCTGGCCCATCCGGGCCTCTTGACGGAGGCCGATGCGCGGCTGGCGGCCGAGCGAGGCGTGCTGTTGGAGATCAGCGGCCGGGCGGGGCATTGCCTGGCCAACGGCCACGTGGCCCAGATGGCGCGGCGGACCGGGGCAAAGGTCATCTTCGGCTCCGACAGCCACGCGCCGGAGGACCTCAGGCCGCGGCGACAGGCCGAGAAGGTGCTGGCCTGTGCGGGCCTCGGGCCGGACGAGATTGCGGCGGCGTTTGCGGCCGCCGAGCAATTGGTCGCTCGCACCACGACATAATAATGCCGTAATGCTTTGTGCCGCTGGAGCCCGCGGCGTAAGCCGCGTATGTGTTTAGCGTGCCGGGCAAGATTTGTCATTCTGAGCGAGCGAGAGCGAGCGAAGAATCTCGACCGCCCGAACGCTGGGATTCTTCGGCCCCGGAACGGGGCCTCAGAATGACAGCGCTAAACACTAAGACGCGGGGCATTCAAGGCTTCGAGAGGATGCATCCGTCGCCCAGGCGACGGCAGACGCGCCCACAGGGGACGGTTTCTGGAGGGCATAAGATGAGGACGTTTCAGCGAGTTGCGCGGCACATACGACCGGTCATCGCCTTGCCGCTGCTGGCGGGGCTGGGCCTCGTTGGCCTGCTGGTTCTGTCGCAGGGGTGCGGACCCACCAAGACGTTCCCGATGGACACGACGTTCGTGAACCCGGTCTTGCCGGACGTGCCGGTTCCGACGGGCACGAAGTTCAACACGAACGAGTCGTACCAGCGTCTGACCGCCGGCGCCCGCGACGTGCGGCACTACTACGAGGTCGACTGGCCGCTGCGCGACGTCTCGGCGTTCTACCGCAAGCACATGCCGGAGTTCGGCTGGGCCATGAAGGAAGACAACCTGAGCAACGGCCGGCAGCGGTTTATGTTTTCCAAGGGCAACGATATCTGCTACGTCAGCATCTGGGACAGTTGGGGCGTGAAACTCCTGGTCCAGGTCATACCGACGGGCGTTAAGTCCAATGAGCCTGTCGGCCGGGCCGCTCTTCCGAAATAGCAGGGACAATGAAAAGCAAACATAAACACGAGTTGCAGACCAATGAACTGGCTGACGCGCTCGGGCGCATGATCGAATGGGGCAAGCCGCACGCGCGCCTTTTCGGCTACGGCGCCGTCGCGGTGCTCGCCCTCATCATTGTGCTTATCGTGTTGCCGGCGATCAGGGGCGCCGGCGGGGGGCACAACCCGGCTGACGAGGCGTTCGCCCAGGCCCTGATTTCCGGGCAGGTCCAGGACGCCCGCAATTTCCTGACGGATTACCCGAAGGCCGAGCAGGTCCCTGTCGCCCGCTTGATCCTGGCGGACCGCCTGCTGGCGGACGTGGTGCGCGGCACGCTGACGGCACCGGGCGAGGACCCCAAGGCCAAGGCCGCCAAACTCCTGGCCGAGGCAAAAGACCTGTACACGCAAGTCGCCCAGGCGTCGCCCGAGCGCGAGCCGCTGGCCAGGGCGGGGCTGGCGCTGATCGTGATCCAGGAAGGCGACATCGACAAGGGCCTTCTGGCCCTCAAAGAGGTGGCCGAGAAGTGGCCGCAGTCGCTCGGCGCCCAAAAGGCCAGGGCCAACATCGAGGCGCTCGCGAACTACAAGCCCATCGAATTCTCCAACGAGCCGCTGGAGGAATCGAAGCCACCGGAAGCCAAGCCGGCCGAAGTGAAGCCGGCAGAGGCCGCACCGGCCGAGGCGCCCAAGCCGGCGCCTGCGGCAAAGGATAAACCGGCCGTCGAGCCGAAAGGCTAGCAGTCTGTCACAATTGAACCTGCGGGTGCCACGGCTGCGCAGTTTGCAGCCGTGCGCCGTGGCCAGCGGCGGCACGGTTGCTGAACGGCGCAACCGTGGCACCCGGCTTGAAAGGCGCACAGCGAGAAACCAAGGAGTAACGGATGGCAGACCTGAAAGCGATGGCAGCAGCCGTGGAAGCCGGGGACCGCGAGGCGTCCGTGCGCCTGGTTAAAGAGGCGCTGGCCGAGAAACTGCCACCCGAGAAGATCCTGAACGAAGGCCTCATCGCCGCCATGAGCAGCGTCGGCCAGAAGTTCACACGCAACGAAATCTTCATCCCCGAGATGCTCATCGCCGCCCGCGCCATGTCGGCCGCCTTGCAGATTCTCGAACCTGTTCTCGTCAAGACGGGCGTCAAGCCGCGCGGCAAGGTCGTCATCGGCACCGTCAAGCAGGACCTGCACGACATCGGCAAGAACCTTGTCGCCATGATGCTTAAAGGGGGCGGGTTCCAGGTGACCGACCTGGGCGTCGACGTGTCGCCCGAGAAATTCGTCGCCGCCGCCAGGGAGCAGGGGGCCCAGGTTGTGGCCCTCTCGGCCCTGCTGACGACGACGATGCCGAACATGAGAGAAGTCGTCAAACAGTTGAAGGCCGCCGGCCTGAAGGCCAAGGTGATGATCGGCGGGGCGCCCGTTACGCAGACGTTCGCCGACGAGATCGGCGCCGATGGCTACTCCCCCGACGCCGGCAGCGCCGTCGACCTGGCCACCAGCCTCATCGGGGCCCAGTAGGGTGGCATGGTCACGCTGTTGCGTGACCATGCGGCAATGACGGGCCAGGCGCCGTTCGGGGCACATGGTCACGCAACAGCGTGACCATGCCACCCAACATGCTAATATGGAACTGCTGGTTTGCGGTTGCGCGGCGGGTCTCCTGACCCGCCGCGCTCATAGGCCGACCCTGTCTCCGGCGCGTGCGTCACATAGGCCGGGGCAACGCCCCGGCTTACTTTCTGTTGAACGTTGCCGGGGCGTTGCCCCGGCCTACATAATGATCGCACAATGACAAAACATGATCTTCCCGAAGGCTCGCTCTCTCCCGATGCGCTGCCCGAGCGCGATCTGGCGACCTACGAGATCGAACTCCAGACCGATCCGACCGTCGCCCGCCTCGACCTCTTCCTGGTCAACCGCTGGCCCTCGCACAGCCGCACCGTCTACCAGAAACTCATCAAGGACGGCCGCGTCCTGGTGAACGACGAGCCCGCCACGAAGTCCTCCACCGAGGTCCACAAGGGCGACCGCATCTTCGTCACGCTCTACAAGCGCCAGCCGCTCGGCATCATTCCCGAACCGATCCCCATTGCCGTCCTCTACGAGGACGAAGACATGGTGGTCGTCAACAAGGCCCCCGGGATCATCGTGCACCCCGCGCGCGGCAACCCGCACGGCACGCTTGTCAACGCGGTCGCGTACCATGCCGAGAGCCTTTCGAAGGTGGGCGGCCCGTGGCGGCCGGGCGTCGTCCACCGGCTGGACCGCAACACCTCCGGCGTCATCGTCTTCGCCAAAAACGACACGGCCCACATGCGCCTGGCCCGCCAGTGGGAAGATCGTACCGTCGAGAAAGAGTACGTCGCGATCGTCGAGGGCGTGCCCGAACTCGACGCCGACGTTATCAGCGAGCCCCTGGGTAAGGACCGCCGCATCCGCGACCGCTACGCCGTTCGGCACGACGGCACCGGCCGCGAGGCCCACAGCCACTACGAGGTCTCCGAGACGTTCGACGGCTTCGCCGTGCTGCACGTCTGGCCGCGCACCGGCCGCACGCACCAGATCCGCGTCCACCTGGCGCACATCGGCCACAAGGTCGTCGCCGACCGCCAGTACGGCAGCCGCGACAAGGTGATGCTCCAGGAGATCGCGCGCGGCCGGGCCGACCATGATGAGGTGCTCCTGGAGCGACAGGCGTTGCATGCGGCCAGTCTGACGCTCCAGCACCCCAGTTCGCGCGAGCCGCTGCACTTCGAGGCCCCGCTGCCCGAAGACATGTCGAAGTTGCTCGCCGCCCTCCGCCAGTGGCGGCGGAAGTAAAGGAAGTTTCAAGTTTCAGGTTTCAGGTTTCAAGTTAACGGAAACGGCCGCGCTGCCGGAGAGCGCCGCCGTTTCTGTTCATCCTTTAACTTGAAACTTGAAACCTGAAACTTGAAACTTTTGTCTAGTCGCCCTGGAGTCCGTAAACCTTGCTTACGTCGTCCAGCGTCGCCATCATCGCGTCGACGACCCGCGGGTCGAAGTGTTTGCCGCGCTCGCCGCAGATGATCTCCAGGACCTTGCTCAGGGGGAAGGCCGCCTTGTAAATGCGTTTGGAGGCTAGGGCGTCGAAGACGTCGGCCAGGCCGACGATGCGGCCGGAGATCGGAATGGCCTCGCCCGCCAGCCGGCCGGGGTACCCCTGGCCGTTCCATCGCTCGTGGTGCGTAAGGGCGACCTCGCGGGCGGCCGCCAGGAGATCGTTGGTCGAGCGGCCGAGGATCTCGGCACCGATCTCGGGGTGCCGCTCCATGACCGCGCGTTCCTCGGGCGTCAGTGGGCCGGGTTTCTGGAGGACCGCATCGGGGATGCCGATCTTGCCGATGTCGTGCATCGGGCTGGCGGCCCTGATGAGTTCGACCTCGAGGTCCGAAAGGCCCATCGCCCGGGCAACGAGGGCCGAGGTCCCGGCCATCCGCCGAATATGGTCGTACGTGCAACTGTCGCGGAATTCCACCGCCACCGACAGACGCAGAATCGTGTCCAGGTGGGCCTGCTTCAGGCGCTCCTGGAGGAGTATGTTGTGGATCGCCAGCGCCGCCATCGAGGCCAGCGACTGGATGACGCTGTCGTCGGCGCTCGGGAACGCCGTCACCTCGCCGCGCCCGTCCAGGCGGTTGAACAGTTGCAGGACGCCCACGATCTCGTCGTCGGGGCCCCACAGGGGGGTGGCCAGGATCGACTGCGTGCGATAGCCGGTGGAGGTGTCGAAGTCGCGGTTGAAGTGGTACGGGGCGTCGGCCGCCAGGGCGTAGGCGTCGGCGATGTTGATCGCCTGGCCGCTGGAGGCCGCGTAACCGGCGAGCGAGTCGGCCGAGGCCGGCATCTCGTGGTCCAGAAAGACCTCGGTGATCTGCGTCAGGGGGACCTTGTCGTTCTGGGCCGAGACGAACCGCAGCCGGCCATCCTTCAGGAGGTACAGGCTGCCGGCCTCGGCCCCCGCCAGCCGCCGGGCCTCCAGGAGAATCAGGTCGAGCACCTTGCGGCGGTCGGCCTTGTCGGCCAGGTGCGTGCCCACCTCGACGAGGCTGCGGAGGGCCTCCTCGGTGGGGCGCGGCGTATTGACGTCGTGCGACCGGGTCATGGCGTCTATTATGCCCCCGCCGAGGCCGCTACGCCAGAGGGAACGTGCCAAAGGGGGGGCTAAAGTTTCGGATTCCGAGTTTTGCCGGCCGCCGACCGGGGGCCTTGGATAGCCGCACTTAAAGTAGCGAAATGTATCGCGTTCACTTTAGTATACACCGAAGGGCAAAAACGGGCACTTTTCGCGCCGCGAAGGCCCGAAAACCCCCTTGGCGCTAGCGCCAATGCGGTTTGGGGGGTCGTTTGGTAAGATGGGCAAGACGAAACTTGATCCCGTTTTCACACTTCTTACGCGCTTTTGATCGGAACTTGATACCGTTTTGCACCCGCCGGGCGGTTTTGACCACCTCCGATTATATACTATAGTATATCCTACCGGGACAGTGGGGATTCCCCGCCGCCCCTTCAGGCGCTCCCAAAAGAATCAGGGACAGCGCCAGTCGGTTTCGGCGGGCCGGGTCGGCGCCCCGGGCGGCTTGGCGCTGTCCCTGATTTAGGGCGGTTCGCCCCCCAACCGGCGGTATACCATGGCCGTGCCACGCACAGCGAGGTTGGATTTGGGTTCCGCGACCGGAGACTGCCATTTTGGCAGGCGTACTTGAGGCATGAGGTCGGGAATCGGCCAACGGCGGGGGCATTTGGTTAGCCGCCCACTATAAAGGGCGCGTATTCGAACAACCACGACAGCCCCCCTCGGGAAAGCCCGTGAAGACGTGCCGTCGCGCCGTCGTAGGGGCGGCCCCACGTGGCCGCCCATGCCGTCGGGCGCCAGGCCGAGGCGAGCAGGAATCCTGTAAAAGTAATCTTCATTGGGTCACCCCCGGACTGCGGGGCGCGGCAACGGGCGGCAATGACGTAAAAGTAAAGTTCATTGCATCCTCTTAGGGATGGCCGGGCACAGACGTGCTTTCGTCGCTCCGAAAAATCTCCTTCGCCCCAACGGGGCGGCGGATTGTAGCCACCCTGGCACGGCAGGCGTGCCGTGGCCTGACGGCGGGTGAAGCGACGGCGATTTCGGCGTCGCGCAACCCGTGGGAGAGTTCGTGTTTCAACACATCCGCCTCTCCCTCATCCGCTTTCCACGGGTTCCGCGTCGGGCCACCGTGCGGCCGCGCCGCTCCACCCGTGGGAAGTTGTGGATTCGTCGGACCCGCCCCAGCGGGGCGGTGGAATGTAGCCACGGGTGGAGCGACGCCGCTTTCGGCGTCGCGCAACCCGTGGAGAGTTCGTGTTTCAACACATCCGCCCCGACGGGGCGGGGGAATCTGATGGGACGCGCGGGGGAGCACTCGAACACATTCCGCTCTTCACTCCGCGCCGTGGGCGCGGGGTCCTTTCGACACTCCAAGAAACTCCTTCGCCCCTCTGGGGCGAAAAATGTAGGGTGGGTGCTATGCACCCACGCGGAGTTCGTGCGGCTTGTTCGGCCGGCATCGTCGGTATGGCCCTTTCGACGCTCCGAAACTCTCCTTCGCCCCTCCGGGGCGAAAAAGGAATAAAGGAGGAAGGACTCTTCTCTCTCATCCGCTTTCCACGGGTTCCGCGTCGGGCCGCCGTGCGGCCGCGCCGCTCCACCCGTGGCTACAGTCCGTCGCCCCGTTGGGGCGAAAACGGCGTACACCGGGCCGGGGCGCCGAATCACGCCCCCGACGCTACTGAACCTCCGGAAGGCCGAAACGGCGCCTGTACTTGTTCAACAAGTCGAGTTTATCGGGTGTCATTGCCTTTCTTCCGTGTTGCCACGCCCGTGGCTTGCGTTCAGGCATGTTCACAAAGAAGCTGTCTCGCATGACAAGGTCAAGGATGTACTCGATGTCAGGCGGTGGCATTGTGGGGTTAGCTGCCCGTACCTCTGGGAGGTAGACCAGGGGAAGCAACTTGTACTCAGCGTTGAAGCAAACCACTCTGAATTGTGCGTTGACTGCCTGCGCCAGTTCCTGCAGTTCCTCGAAAGTGATCGTGGGCAACGGATCGCTTTGTGTATCCAGGAGTGATCGCGGAAGGTGGGCCACAAATCCATCACGCAGGTTCTTCACCCGAGCCACCAAGGTTGCGTTGGTCTTGTCGAAACTGGTTAATCGAAGTGACGCCTGGAAATCTCTTCGGTAATCTTCCTTCAAGTACTCCTTCAAGATAAGATTCCTGAACTGGCCCAAGGTGTGCAGGTCCCGACCCCGGTCCGTGATGAGCTTGGAGAGAACAAGGAGTGAACTTTCATAGAGGACACTCCCGATGTGCTCCATAAAATCGCCGCGACCTCTGGCAATGATGTCCTCCGGGAAATCAATCAAGCGCCGCAAAATGTACAACGACGTGTTCAGACGCGCCAATTCAATCCATATGAGCCTCAAGCCGCGGGAGTATTCTTCCCACGCGCGTTCATTGAATATTTCCTTTGGGTCCTTGTCGGCCAGATGAGTTTGTTTGCCAGGCATGGGCGCTCACGCTAGTGAAATATCAGTTAGCCGAAATTGCGGAGCCGTTCTCATGGCGGCCATTCTTGAACGGAACTATTCTCAGCAACTTGTTCAAGCGAGATTCGGCAACGGTAGCTTTACGCCAACTTCCTCGCAATCCCCTCTTCCAGGATATCCTTCACCGTCAGGGCGATGATGCTCGTGCCGGAGCGGCGGAAGAAGGCGTCGATCTCGGTGAGGGCGTCGGAGGAGTAATCGAACGCGACGAAGAAGCCTTTCGTGCGCTTCTCGCGGGTCATGACGGCCTCAAACGAGTCGATGTCCGGCCGGCCAACCTTGTCTTTCTGCTTCACCTGGATGGGGTACCACACATCCATGAAGGCCAGTTCGCCGACGGCCTCGCCGCTCTTGCGGGGCAGGGAACTGATGGGATAAATGCGGCCGTCGATGCCGTGGTCGCCGACCTGGGTCTTGTTGGGCACGCCGCCGAGAGCGATGCGCTATGCTCAATTTCGCACCTTGCCCCAGAACAAGTGATTTGGTTTCACTCGCCGGCAAGTTCTTCCGGTGTTAGCGTCACAATCATGCTGATCTGCAACTGTTCCTCTGGGCTGAACCTCGCGTTCACAATTCGCCAGACCAAGTCCTGTCGCTCCGCCGGTTTCAAGTTCTTGAACTTCGTCGCTGTAAGCAGTACGCGGTAGAGCTTCGTGGTTGGGACAGGTTGAACCTGTACTCGGGCAAGAATTCCAGCCTGCCGCAATCCTTGGATGAGGGCTAGCCTGAGGTTTTGCGCAAATACGCTGCGCGGGACACCGCGCTTCCGCTCCATCTTGCGCCCGGAGTGACGGACCTGGGGCCGAGGCACTGAACTCATTTCAGCCATTGCTTGAGCTCCTCTACTTGTCCGATGAATACCACCGCCTCGCCTATTGTAGCGGTCTGCGTTGAATAGCGAGCAAAAATTGTCCATTGACTCGCCACAGAACGCAGGCTATCGCACAGGTGGAGCTTCCCCCAACGGTTCTGGTCAACAGTCTTGAGTTTGCTCATCACCTCTGGAAGAGCCTCTAGCAACCCGGCCAAGTCGTGACGGTAGAAGAGGGCGGCCAGCCGCGATTGTGTCTTGGAGAGTGCATGGCGATTGCCGGCTTTGCCGAGCCAGGGATGTTTCTCAATGATCTTGGCCTTGAGGAGACACTCAATCACAAACCCGGCGAGATACATAGCCCCGTTGGCTCTAGCATTGTCGCCGGTTCTACGGAGAGCCTGAGCATCGCCAAGGCGGCGATCAGCCACCGTACGCAATTGCGACGGCCTGACGAATCGCATCTTCTCAAAGATGCTGCCGGAATGTCCGCGTGGGAATCGCCTCATGCCGAGCAAACGCCCTTTCTGTGTCGGCTGTATGGTTTAGTATAGTCAACGGCGCGTGCCAGTCGCAATGGTAATAGAACGAGCCGGTCTTTTTGAGGACGCGGGCGAGTTCCAGGCATCGGGGGCGCATGAACTCGATGTATGCCTGGGTTGAGGCGTGGCGGTCGTCGAACGCGCGTTTCTCCCTGGTCTCGCCCCAGAAGACCTCGTAGTTGCGGTTGGAGTTGAAGGGCGGGTCGATGTAGATGAGGTCGATGCAGGCGTCGGGGAGTTTCTTGAGTTGTTCCAGGTTGTCGCCGCAATAGATGACGCGGGTATCGACCAGCGGCGACGGCCGGCCTTTGTGAGGGTGCTCCGGCTCGTCCACCACTGGCTGTTCAGGGTTCCAGGCCTCGGGCGGCTGTGCCGCTTTTTCTTCCGACGGCGGATCGGCCGCAGGACCGGCAGGCGCGGGCGGCGGGGTCACTTCGGGCTTGGCGGGCTTTTTCCTTGGCATGGCGATAGGCTACGGCCGGGGGGAACGGAAGTCAACAGCCATGCGGGTACTGTCTCATGCGGGTACTGTCTCAGCGACAAGCCCTTTGCCGGGTGGCATGCCCACGCCGCCGTTCGCGTGGGCATGCTTACTGGCACGTCGCACACGCATGCCCAGCAAACAGCGTGCTGGGCATGCCACCCGCCCGGGGCAGGTTTGTCACCGTAACTGACGCCATGCGCGCCTTGCGATTACGCGCTTGACAACGCCGGGCCATCGGCTAGCCTTTGGAAAAGGACCATACCCATGCCGCCCCGCTTCTATATCATCGACAGCCACGGCCAGTTGTACGCCAGTTACTACGCCATTCGCGAACTGACGAGCCCCACCGGCGAGCCGACCAACGCCACGTACGGCTTTGTGGCAACGCTGCTTAAGATCCTGCGCGAAGAAAAACCCGATTACCTGGCCGCCTGCTTCGATCTGCCGGGGCCGACCCACCGCCACGAACTGTTCGAGGAATACAAGGCCCAGCGGAAGCCGATGCCGACGGACCTCATCGTCCAGATCGAGCGGGTGCGCGAGATCCTCGGCCTGATGGGCATACCCCAGGTCGAGTCGCCCGGCTTCGAGGCCGACGACTGCATCGCCACGCTGGCCCGGCAGGCCCGTGCCGCCGGCATGGAAGCCGTCATCTGCAGCCGCGACAAGGACCTGGAGCAACTCGTCGGCCCGGGCGTCACGATGCTCGACACGAAGACCTTCGAGCGCCTGGACGCCGAGGGCATCATGAAGCGCCGCGGCGTCCGCCCCGAGCAGATGCAGGACGTCCTGGCCCTTATGGGCGACGCCTCGGACAACATCCCCGGCGTCCCCGGCATCGGCGATAAGACAGCCGTCAAACTGGTCGCCCAGTACGGGTCGCTCGAGGGCGTTCTGGCCCACGCCGACGAGATCAAGGGCAAACTCGGCGAGCGGCTGCGCCAGCACAAAGAGGATGCACTGCGCAGTCACGAACTGGTGCGGCTGGAAGCCGCCGTCCCCCTGGCCGTGGACCTGGAGGCCTGCCGCACGCCCACATCGTTTGACCGGCGGCCGCTGGTGGCGCTGCTGCGCGGCCTGGGCTTCAATAAGTACGTGGAGGAGTTTCAACTGGAGGTTGCCTCGGGCGGCACCGGCATCAAAGTGCACGTGGTCGACACGCCCGCGGCCCTGGCGAAACTGGCCAAGGCCCTGGCCGCGCAAGATGCGTTTGCGTTCGACACGGAGACGACGAGCCTCTCGCCGTATCAGGCGCGACTGGTGGGCATGAGTTTCGCCTGGGCGGCCGATGAGGGGTACTACGTCCCCCTCCTTGGCCCGGAGCCGCAGCGGTGCCTAAGCCTGGAGGCCGTGCGCAAGGCGCTCGGGCCCATCCTTTCAGGAGATGGCGGCTGGCGGCCCAAAGACTTCGGGCTGTTGACCCCTTCGCATGAGGCCGCGCGCCTGCTCGTCGGTCAGAACGTCAAGTACGATATGCTAGTCTGCCGCAGGGCGGGCATCGAATTGGCCGAGCCGCTCTTCGATACTATGGTGGCGGCGTACCTGTCGAACCCCGGTCGGCGCGAGTACAACCTCGACGCCCTGGCGCTGGACTATTTCGGCTTTAAGAAGATCCCGCTCGAAAGCCTCCTGGGCAAGAAGCGCACCGAGCGGACCATGGACCAGGCCCCGATCGACCAGGTCGCCGAGTACTCCGTCGAGGACGCCGTCATCACGTGGCGCCTGAAGGGCGAACTGGAGCGGGAACTCGCCGAGAAGGGCCTGGCGGACCTGGCTCGCAACGTGGAGATGCCGCTGGTGCCGGTGCTGGCTTCGATGGAAGAGATCGGCGTGGCCGTCGACAAGGGCGTGCTGGCGGACATTGCGGCCAACCTCGACGGGCGGCTGGCGAAACTGGAGAAGGAAATCTACGCGGCGGCCGGCCACGAGTTCGCCATCAACTCGCCGCAACAACTGGCGGCGATCCTCTTTGAGGAACTGGGCCTGAGGCCCCTCAGGCGCACCGCCAAGGGCGGCCGCCCTTCGACCGACGCCGACGTGCTGGAGGACCTGGCCGCGCGGCATCCCTTGCCCCGGCTGGTCCTGGGGTTCCGGCAACTGGCGAAACTCAAAGGCACGTACGTCGATGCCCTGCCGGCCCTCGTGGAACCCGAGACCGGCCGCATACACACGTCGTTCAACCAGACGGTGACCGCCACGGGGCGATTGAGTTCGTCGGACCCGAACCTGCAGAACATCCCTATCCGGACGGAAGAGGGCCGCCAGGTCCGCCGCGCGTTCGTCCCGCGGCCCATCCTCACGCAGGGTGGCATGCCCAGCACCACGGGTGGCATGCCCGGCACGCTGTTTGCTGGGCATGCTGACGCCGCGGACGCTCCGCATGCCCACGCGAAAAGCGGCGTGGGCATGCCACCCGAATCGGGCGGCTGGCTGCTGCTGGCGGCCGATTACTCGCAGATCGAACTCCGGATGCTCGCCCATTACAGCGACGACCCGGCACTGGTGCGGGCGTTCGCCGAGGACCGCGACATCCATACGTTCGTCGCCCACCAGATATACGGCGTGCCCGAGGCGGAAGTCTCGGCCGACCAGCGGCGCGCCGCCAAGATCGTCAACTTCAGCCTCATCTACGGCAAGACGGCGTACGGCCTGTCGCGTGACCTCGGCATCGGCGTTACGGAGGCCGAGCAGTTTATCGACGGCTACTTCGAGCGGTACCGCGGCGTGCGGACCTTTACGGCCGACGTCCTGGAGCGGGCCAAGAAGGACGGCTACGTGACAACTATCCTGGGCCGCCGCAGGTACATCGAAGGCATCGAGCAAATGGACCCGAAGCGGCTGAACTTTCCCGAGCGGACGGCCATCAACACGGTCATCCAGGGGTCTGCGGCGGACCTGATAAAGGTGGCGATGAACCGCATCTGGCGTCGCGGGCGGCGCGAGAACCGCCCCAGCCGCCTCTTGATCCAGATCCACGACGAACTTATCTTCGAGACCCCCGAAGCGTCGCTGGCGGCCGAACAGCAGTGGATCGAGGCCGAGATGACCAGGGCCATGGAACTAAAGGTGCCGCTGAGGGTCCACGTGGCCACGGGCCGGAATTGGATGGAAGCGGAGTGACAACATTGCGGATTGCGGATTGCGAATTGCGGATTGAAAAAAAACGGATTGGGGCGTGCCGACGGCAGCGCCGATTTCGCCGCGGTCCAGCCCCGCGGGGGCCGTTTTTTCTTAATCCGCAATTCGCAATCCGCAATCCGCAATCGAGGGGCGGCGAATGAGTCAGCCCACAGAAAAGCCCCCGCCCGTCATCGGCCTTTTAGGCGGCGTGGCGGCGGGGAAGTCGGCGGTGGCGGCCCGGTTTGCGGAATTAGGCTGCGCGGTGGTTGACGCCGACCGCATCGCGCACGAATTATTGCGTGAGCCCGAGGTCCGCCAGGCCATCCGAGACCGGTTTGGAGAAGGGGTGTTTGATGACTCCGGCGAGGTGGATCGGCGGTTGCTGGGGGAGCAGGCGTTTGCCGGCCGCGAGGGACTGGAGGCCCTGGAGGCGATCGTTCACCCCGAGACCTGCCGGCGGGTGGAGCAGGCGGTGGCCGAGGCCCGGCGGAAGGCGGTCCCGGCGGTCGTCCTGGACGCCCCGCTTATTTTGGAAAAAGGACTGGACAGACTGTGCGACCATCTGGTATATATCAGTGCGCCTGAGCAGATTCGCCTGTCCCGTGCCGAACGGACGCGCGGGTGGAACCCCTCGGAAATTGCCCGTCGTGAGGCCACCCAGGTTTCTTTAAAGACCAAAGAGAATCGAGCCGATTACACCATAGACAATAGTACCTCGCCTGAACACACCTTTGAACAGATCCAAAACATTCTATCGCAAATAGCGAAGTGAAAGGTCAGGCCTCCGGGCCGTTGTGCTCCCTGTCTTAAGTCAGGTCCAACGCAACCGCAAACCGGAGTCTGCACAGGAACAAGGAAGGAACCGATGCCCAAGCCGCCCAACTCACAGAGAAGCCCCAGGGGACCCCGCGGTCCGATGCGCTCCAAACCGCCGGTCGAGAAAGACCAGGCAACCGCGCCCGTAGCGGCGCCGCCCGCCGAGCAGGCACCGGCGTCCGCCCCGCCGCCGCGCCCCGCCCCGCCGCCGCCCGCCGCCCAGACGGAGGGGTTCGACGAAGAGTCGCACCTGAAGTACGAAGCGGCCAAGCGCAGCGAACTCCACATCGCCGAACTCCAGAAGATGACCGTCGCGGACCTGCACGGCCTGGCGAAGAAAGAGGGCATCCCGGAATACGCGGGCCTGAAGAAGCAGGACCTGGTGTTCCACATCCTGCGTAACCGCGTCCAGTCGTCGGGCCTCATGTTCGGCGAAGGGGTGCTGGAGGTGCTGCCCGACGGCTTCGGGTTCCTGCGGTCGCCGGACTACAGTTACATGCCGTCGCCCGACGACATTTACGTCAGCCCGAGCCAGATCCGCCGTTTCGGCCTCCGGACCGGCCACATCGTGGCCGGCCAGATCCGCCCGCCCAAGAACGACGAGCGGTACTTCGCCATGCTCAAGGTCGAGGCGGTCAACTATGACAACCCCGAGATACTGCCCGAGAAGATCGTCTTCGAGGACCTGACGGCGCTCTTCCCGACCAAGCGCCTCCTGTTGGAGACCACCGCCCAGGAACTCGACATGCGGGTCGTCGACCTGATTACGCCCATCGGCAGGGGTCAGCGCGGCCTCATCGTCAGCCCCCCGCGGGCAGGCAAGACGGTGCTCCTCCAGAAGATGGCCAACGCCGTCATCAAGAACAGCCCCGAGTGCACGGTCATCATCCTGCTGATCGACGAGCGGCCGGAGGAAGTGACCGACATGGAGCGGAACGTCCCCGGGGCCGAGGTCGTCAGTTCCACCTTCGACGAGCCCACCGCCCGCCACGTCCAGGTGGCCGAGATGGTTATCGAGAAGGCCAAGCGACTCGTCGAGTACGGCCGCGACGTCGTCATCTTCCTGGACTCCATCACCCGCCTGGCCCGGGCCCATAACGCCGAGATGCCGCACAGCGGCAAGATTCTCTCGGGCGGCGTGGACGCCAACGCCCTCCAGAAACCGAAGCGGTTCTTCGGCGCCGCCCGTAACATCGAGGAAGGCGGAAGCCTGACCATCATGGCCACCGCCTTGGTCGACACCGGCAGCCGCATGGACGAGGTCATCTTCGAGGAGTTCAAGGGCACCGGCAACATGGAACTGCACCTGGATCGCCGGTTGATGGACAAGCGCGTCTTCCCGGCCATCGACATCGCCGGCTCCGGCACCCGCAAGGAAGAGTTGCTGCTGGATCCGCAGGAACTGAAGTACATCTGGGCACTGAGGCGCGTACTGACCGAGATGAACCCGGTGGAGGCGATCCAACTGCTGCGAGGCCGCCTGGAGAAGGCGAAGACGAACGCCGAGTTCCTGATGTCGATGAACCTGTCGTAAGAAGCAATTGCGGATTGTGAATTGCGGATTGCGGATTAGAGGACGACGCCGCACCGCTGCCGTTAATCCGCAATCCGCAATCAAAAACCCCCGACCCTCTCGGACCGGGGGTTTTGAATTGTCCAAGTCCTCTGGCTACTGGACCGGCATGACGTTCTCCGCCTTGGGGCCTTTCGGGCCTTGCGTGACGTCGAACTCCACGGCCTGGCCTTCGGCAAGCGTCTTGAAGCCCTCGGCTTTGATGGAACTGTAGTGGACGAAAACGTCCGGACCGCCCTCCTGCTCGATGAAACCGAAGCCCTTCTGTTCATTAAACCACTTGACCTTGCCTCGAGCCATCGTAAACACTCCTTCCACAGTGTCTTGTGACAATCTGACCAGACAGCCACACAGGGTTATTACGCTATTCACCGTCGGGCAGCGTGTCAATAACAAAAATGACAGAACCGCCGCTCAGTTTTGGGGCACTCCTTCCCCTGCCGGGTGGCATGCCCACGCCGCCGTTTGCGTGGGCATGCTCCATGGCCGCGGCGACAGCATGCCCAGCGAACAGCGCGCTGGGCATGCCACCCTCAATTCATGGGTAACGGAGAACTACGGCCGGTGCAGTCGCGCGGTGGGCAGTCTTGCCCACCGCGCTCATGCTACTCACAGTTTCAATTCTGACGGACTACTACGGCCGGTGCGGCGCTGGAGGGGCCTTCGGAGCCCCGCCTCGGCGCCTGGCCAGGGCTTTCGCAATGGCGGCCTCCAACTGCTCCAACTGGTAGGGCTTCTGAACAAAATCAACTATGCCTTTGCCCACCATCTCCCGCGCCTCCTCATCGGCAGGCCCGCCCGTGCACAGGATCGCCCTGACGTGCGGGTCCAGGCGGCGCAGTGCCTGGAAGCATTCCCGCCCGTCCATGTCCGGCATGGCCATGTCGATGATCACCACGTCGAGGCTGGAGCCGAACATGCCGTACGTGGCCACTGCCTCGCGCCCGTCAGCCGCCGTGACCACCGAGTACCCGTGGTCGGCCAGCATGCGGGCGAGGGTCTTTCGGACCATTTCATCGTCATCGACCACAAGGATGCACGGGGCTGCGGCCCCGCCGGGACGGCGTTTTGAGGCGGCCCTGCCCGCGGTTGCGGACCGCGTCCGGCGGCCCTTCTTCTCGGCGCCGCCGTCCGGGTCGGCGGGACTCTGTGGCACCGGACCAACAAACGCCGGCAGATACACCCGGAACTTGGAGCCTTGGCCGACCGCGCTATCCACCTCGACCCAGCCGCCGTGGTTGCGGGCAATGCCGTAGACCATCGCCAGGCCCATGCCGGTGCCCTTGCCGACGGGCTTTGTGGTAAAAAACGGATCGAAGATGCGGTCGCGGATTTCGTCGGGTATGCCGCAACCGGTATCGCCGACGCGCAGGACGACGTACCGGCCCGGTTTGGCGCGTGGCCGGCCGACACAGTCGGCGGCGGCAAGTTCGACCGGGTCGACCGCGAAGGTCAGCCGCCCGCTGCCCGACATTGCGTCCCGGGCGTTCATCGCCAGGTTCAGCACCACCTGTTCCATCTGGGCGGGATCGCCACGGATCCAGAGGGGCTCGCGCGGCAAAGCGGTCTCGACCGCGATACGCGGATCGACCGCACTGCCCAGCAACCGGATGACCGACCGGATGGTCGCCCCCAGGTCGACCGGGACGTCCTGGTGCTTGCCGCGACGGGCGAACCCCAGCAGTTGGCCCGTAAGTTCGGCTGCGCGGCGGGCGGCCTTCTCAATGACGTCGGCCGTCTCGTAAACGTCTTTGGATATGCCGGGGCCGGCCTTCAGGAATTGGGCGCTACAGAGGATGCCGGTCAGGAGGTTGTTGAAGTCATGGGCGATGCCGCCGGCCAGTTGGCCGACCGCCTCCATTTTCTGGGCCTGGTGGAGTTCGTTTTCCAGACGCACGCGCTCGGTAATGTCCTGGACGATGGCCAGCCGGGCCGGCCTGCCTTCCCAGGTCATCCGGCTGGCAATGACTTCGACCCAGCCGGCGGTGCCGTCGCCGCGGACGATACGGAAGTTCCCGCTATACGCCGTGATTTCGCCGCGGAACAAGGCTTCGTGTCTTTGGCGCAAATCTTCGCGGTGATGCGGGGCGACCAAATCCCAGAGGCTCATGCCCGTAATCTTTTCAGGCGGAAAACGGTGGATGTCGCAATAGGCATTGTTGGCACGCACGATGCGGCCGTCAGGGCCGATGATGGCGATGCCGTTCATGTTGGACTCGAAGAGGAGCCGGTAGTTCTCTTCCGACTGCCTGAGAGCCTCTTCGACCTTCTTGCGTTCGGTGATATCGCGGAAGACCCCCATCGTGCAGCGTCGGCCGCGGATCGTGATCGGCGCCGCGTTCATGTCGGCTACAAACTCCGTGCCGTCCTTGCGGCGGCAACGGATTTCAGAGACGGGATTGAAGATGCCTTGGAGCCGGTTCCGGAACTGCAAGTTCGTGAACTCGACGTCCTCCGGCGGATGGATGGCGTGAACCGGCTCGCTATCCAGTTCCCCCGGCTCGTAGCCGAACATCCGGTATGCGGCCGGGTTGAGGCGAACCAGCCGCTGCGTCTCGATGTCCACGATTACCAAGCCACTCACCATGGCGTCCTGGACCGACCGGAGTTCGGCCTCGCTTTCGCGCAGCGACTCCTCTGCCTTCTTGCGGTCCGTGATGTCGCGGACGATGGCCTGAACGGCCGGCCGGCCGGCCCA
>JAPLMO010000281.1 GCA_026386995.1 Planctomycetota bacterium
GTGCGAGACGCCTTCGGCGTGCCAGCCGCGCTCGAAAACGACGCCAACGCCTGCGCGGTGGCCGAGTGGCGATGGGGACTGAAGTGCCAGGTCGACGACCTGGTGTACCTGACGTGCGGCACGGGCATGGGCGCGGGGATCGTGCTGGGCGGGCGCCTCGTGCGCGGCCGGCAGGACTTGGCCGGCGAAATCGGGCACGTGCGCCTGTTGCCGATCGGGCCCGTCGGCTACTACAAGGCCGGCAGCGTCGAGGGCCTCACCAGCGGCCGCGCACTGGGGGAACTCGCCAAACTCCGCCTCCAGGAACCTCATGAGGCGTCGCGCCTGGACCGGGTGCCCCTTGACCAGATCACCGGCAAAGACGTCGGCGCCGCGGCCGTCAACGGCGACCCGCTGGCCGTCCGCGTGGTGCGCGAGCAGGCCGAGTACCTGGGCCTGACGTGCGCGATGCTCATCGACATCCTGAACCCGCAACGCATCAGCCTGGGCAGCGCAGCCCAGCGGCTGGGCGACCTGCTGCTCGACGGCGTGCGCGAGGTCGCGCGGCGCGAGGCCCTGCCGGCCGCCTTCGAGGGTTGCATCATCGACAAAGCGGTCCTGGGGGACCAGATTCAAGACCTTGCGGCCCTGGCCATCGCACGCGACGCCGCCGAGAGCGTCGGGTAGCCAATCGAGCGAATCGTTGACTTGCACGCTCCCGGCAACTAATCTGAAAGTATGAAAACGCCGGTCACTGCCTGCCGCGCGGCCTTCGCCATGGCCCTTGCCTGCCTGGCGGCCGGAATGGCCGGGTGCGGCCTCGAGCATACGATCTTCGGCACCCCCGGCGCGTACCTCCTGTCGACCCACGACATGCTGGCCCTGCCCGGCGAGCAGGTGAGCGGCCGCGCCGGGCGACTACCTCGTCACGGTTTCGGTGGAGCCGGGCGTCCTGAAGAAGGCGCCGCCCGAACCGGCCATGCTACTGGTGGCCTGCCGCGCGGCTGATGCGCCGCTGGCGGTCATCGACCTCGACAAGACCCTCGTGGCGTCGGGCTTCAAGGCGGTCCTCGTGGGCAACCCTCGGCCCATGCCTCGCTCCATGGAGGTTATGAAGAGGCTGGCGCAGGACTTTACCGTAATCTACCTGACGCATCGCGGCGAGTTCCTGGGCCCCAAGAGCAAGACCTGGCTGCGCGACTACGGCTACCCGCGAGGTCCCATGCTGCTGGCGGACGCGCACGAACTGTTTGAGCGAAGCGGATCGTACAAGACGGCCATGCTCGAGAACATTCGCCGGCGTTTTCGCGGCCGGGCTATCGGCGTCGGCGACAAGCCCTCCGACATCCTCGCCTACGGGCAGAACAGGATAGAGCCCTTCATGCTCCTGACCGTTCCCGCCTTGGCTGGCGCGGACGACCTCCGGAAACTGGCCGATTCGCTCCAATCGCTTCCCGAAAGCACCCAGGTCGTGACCAACTGGAGCGAGATCGAGCAGGCAGTTGTCGGCGGCAAGGCGCACCTGCGGCCCAATACGCAGGCCGAACTCAGGCAGCGCGCCGAGGAACTCCACTCGCACAAGAAAGCAAGCCGAGACCGCATGGCCTCGCAGAGCGGCGCCGGCTGAGGTCAAACGACATGAACGAGAACTTCAAGAACACCGTGCAAGGCGAAGCACCCCCGAAGCCGCGGCGCAAACACCGACTCCTGCCGGCGGCGCTGATCGCGATCGCCGGCCTGCTGCTACTGGCTGCGCTGGCGCCGACGATCCTCTCGCTGGGCGTCTTCCGCGGGACGATCCTGGCCCAGGCCGAGGCCGCACTGCCGGCGCGCCTTGCGGCTGACGGCCTGAGCCTCTCCTGGCTCGGGTCGCAGGAGGTCCACGGCCTGACGGTCGATACGGCCGACGGCGAGCGCGTTGCGCGGGCCGACCGTGTCGCGTTGGACCAGGGACTGGCAAGCCTGCTCTGGGACCGCAGCCGCATCGCCACCGTTCGCGTCGAGAAAGCCGAACTCTGGGCCTCGGGCCTGGCCAAGATGCAAGAGGCCATCGCGAAGTTGCCGCCCAAGCCTAAGCCGCCGGAAGCCGCGGCGCATCCCGAGCAGCCGCCCACCTTGCCGACGACCGTTCACCTGGCGGACGTCACGCTCCACAGCAAGAAGGGATCGCTGCGGCTCATCGAGGCCAATCTCGACACCAACGCGACGACGGGCGCCTTGCAGGACCGCCTCGATGCCAGTTGGCAGATTGAGTCGCCCGAGGGCCGCGGCGCGGGCACGCTGCGGGCCGCCATCGACGGCCTCCGCACCGACTGGCGCGGATGGGCCGAACTCGGCGTCTCCGGAACCTTCCAGTGCAAGGACGTGTCGCTGGCGACGCTGTGCAGCCTTGCGGCGGAACTGGGGACAGACGTGCAAGGCGGCGGGCTGCTGACGGGCGATTTCGGGTTCCGCCGCGACCGCTCCGGCGCGATCGCCCTGGACGGCGCGTGCGACGCCGCCGGCCTCCGCTTCGCGGCCGGTGCGCTGCGAGGCGATCGGATCGCGCTCGATACAGTCCACCTGGAGACCAAGGCGTCCTACGACCGCTCGGAACTCCGGATCGAGCGCCTCGTGCTGAAGAGTTCGGTCGCCGACGCCGAGGCCGCCGGCCGCCCACGCTCGCATCCGCCCAGGGCGAGCCGCCCACGGGCAACATCTCCGGCCACATCGCCGTCAACCTTGCACCGCTGGCGGCGATACTCCGCAATACGCTCAATCTTCAGAAGGACACAACAATCGACGCCGGCCGGCTGGACGCGACGGTCCAGATCCGGGCGGACGAGAAGACGGCCTCGCTGCGCCTGACGGCCGACGTCAAGGACCTCCGCGGCAAACGCGCGGACAAGGCCGTCGCGCTCTCGCAGGTACGCGTGGCGGTAGATGCCGACCGCCAAAGACCGGCCCCCGCGGCCCCCGGCGCGCCACCGCTGGACGCCATGGCCATCCTGCGGGCGGTCCGCGTCAACAGCCTGGAACTGACCGCCCCGTTCGGTTCCGTCCGGGCCGCCGGACGCATGGAGGCCTTCACGCTGGACGCCAACCTTGACCTCACCGACACGACCGAGAAAGTCGGCCAGTTCGTCGACCTGGGCGGACGCACCGCCCAGGGCACGGCCCGCGCGCACCTCGAGACGCAGGGCAACCTCGACAAGGGCGTCCACCTGGCGGGCAACCTTGACCTGTCGGACGTTCGGCTCGCCCTCGGCGCAGGCCGCGTCTGGCACGAGCCGAAAGCCGCCGTCATCCTCGATGCCACCGCCACCTTCACGCCCGCCCACGACCTGGCGACCCTGGCCGTCTCAAACCTGAACGTCGACGCCAGCACCGCAAAACTGGCCGCAACGGGAAACCTCAACCGCCTGCCCGCGGGCTGGGGTTTCAGCAGCGACGTTAGCGGCTCGGGCCCGATCGCCCGCGCGGCAGACCTGGCGAACGTTGTGTTGGCCATGGCGGGCGGCGCGAAGCCGGAGCCTGCGGCGGCCGACGCATGGAATTGGCAGCAACTTCTCTCGGACTTCATCCAGCGGGCCGGAAGCGCCGCCGCCCAACCCGCCGAGGGCCAGTGGACACTCCGGGCCAGAGCCGAGAACGCCGACGGCAAGACGTTCGGCGTCGGGTTCGGCGCCCAAGTGGCGAACCTGTCGGTCCTGCTTGGCCCCCAAGGCACGGCCCCGGTCCAGATCACCACCCTGGCCGCCTCAGGGACCGCCCAGCACGTCGAGGGCGGCCCGTGGAACATCTCGCTCACAAACCTTCGCCTTACCGCGCCGGACCTGTCGCTCGCGGCCGCGGCCGAGGCGACCATGCCCGTCGGCCCCCGCGCCAAACCGGCAACCCTGCACAGCGGCAGCCTCACCGCCGAGGGCGGGGTCGCGCGGACCCTCGGGCTGGCAGAAAGCGTTTTGGCGTTTGTCGCCACGGCGGCGCCAAAGCGCGGGGCGCCCGCGCAAGGGGCCTCGGGCCTGGAGTCCGCCGAGAAGTTTATCCGCCAGACCGCCGCCGTCACGCCGCCCGCCGGCCGCTGGAAACTCGCCGCCAAGGCCACCAGCACCGCGGGGCGCGGCCTCAATGCCACCTTCGAGGCACAGGCCGGCGACGTCGCACTCCTCCTGGACCCCAAGCACGGCGCACCCGTGCGCATCCTCAGCGCCTCGCTCAGCGGCACAGCCGAGCAACCGGAAGACGGGCCGTGGCATTTCGTCGTGACCGACGGTCGCGTGGCCTCGCCCGAGATAAACCTCGCGGCGAGCGCCGACTTCACGCTGCCGGCCGATTTCAACGTGGACGCCCTGAGTGGCGACGTTGCCGCGCAAGCGAACATCAGCCTCGCGGCCACGACCGCGACGCTGCGTTCCTTCGGCCTCATACCCGAGGGAACCGACGCCGCAGGCAGCGCAAGCGTCAAGGCGCAGGCCAAGGCCGGCCGCGCCGTCGAGGCCGGCGTGACGGTCCAAGCCACTGACCTGGCCATCGCGTGGGCCGATGGCCGCAAGATCGCCCAGCCCACTCTCAACGCCGCCGCCACGGCCACCGCCACGCGCGATGCCAAGGGTGGAATCTCCGACGTCAACATCACGCAGTGGACGGTCGAAGTCCCGGCCGCACGCCTCGAAGGCACGGCCACACTGAAGCCCGCCGGCAAGGCGTGGGCCTATCACGTCGCGGCGGGCGGCGGCGGTTCCATAGAGTCGCTCGCGCAGGTCGTGGCGGGCATCACTGGCGGCAAGGCCAGTCCCATCCGCGGCCAGTGGACGGTGAAAGGCGACCTCGATCAGGACGCCGCCGGCCAGCGCATCAACGTTGCAGCCGCGGCCACGAACCTCGTCATTCCGCCCGAGGCCGGCACCGGCGCTACCAAGGAATTGCGTCTGGCGGACATCCGCGTTGACGCCTCCGCCACGGTCGCCCCCAACGGACCCGTCGAGGTTAAGCAGGCCACGATCACCGGGCCGGGCCTCTCGGCGAAGGCCGCCGGGACGCTGCGGCTGCCGACGGAGAAGTCCGACACGGTCGCCGCCGACGGCGCCGTCTCGCTCAGGGCTGACTTGGCGGAACTCGCAAAGGTGCTCCAGCCGTTCGGCCTTCTGCCGCCGCAGTCGGCGCTGGCAGGCGTGGCCGACCTGGAGGGCAAGGTGGCCTCCAGCGCATCGGGCGTCGGCGGCACAGGCACGCTCACCGTCACGGGCCTGGACGTTTCGCTTCCGGAGGCGGGCATTGCGGTGAAGGAGCCGCACGTCTCTGCGCCGGTGACCGTTGAATACGCCTCGCGCCAGCGACGCTGGACGGTCTCGACGACGGGCCTCTCCAGCGCCCTCGTGAAGGGCAACGCGAGCGTCTCGTGGACCGAGCCGGCGTCGCCGGCGGTCGTGCAGGCCGAGTGCAACCTCGCCTTCGACGGCGAGCGGCTGACCGGAGCGCTGGGCAAGAACCTGCCACAGGGGCTGCGGCTGACGGGGCCGTGGGGCGTCCGCGGGGGCGTATCGGGCCCCCTGCCCTCCGCCGGTCCGTGGAACCAGCGTATCGCGGGCCTGGTGGGCGAAGGGGCGGTCGATCTGGCCACGTTCCAGTACGAGAACCTCATCGGCTGCCAGGGTGCGGTCCGCTGGCGCCTGGCGGGCGGGGAGATTCTCATCGCCGACCCCGCGCAGCCCAGCCAACTGATGCTTGCGGGCGGCCGCATGAACCTGGCAGCCCGCGTAAACCTCAAGGGGCCGATCGCGCGGCTGATCATTGCGCAGCCGCTCAAACTCCTGGAAGAAGTCCCGTTTTCGGACCCGGCCGTGCAGGACTATCTGAAGTTCGGCATTCCGCTCCTCGTGGGCGGGAGCGTGGACCCGGCCGGCCGCGTGTCGGTGGCAATCGACTCGCTGGACCTTCCGCTCGCGGGTCCGGAACTTGCGAAGGGCGCAGGCACGGGCAGTTTCACGATCGACCGCTTCCACACGCAACTGAGCGGCGTCCTGGCAACATTCCTGACCACGAGCGGCCTCCAGACCGAGACGAAGGTCCAGACGCTCGGGCCGGTGGCCGTGCGGCTCCAGGACAGTGTCTTTTATATACAGCAACATGATCTCGTCATGGTCGACAACTCGGTCATGAGGTTCCAGGGCCGGATCGGCCTTGACCGCACCTTGACCACGTCGGTCGACGTTCCGCTGAGCGACGCCATGCTCCGAAAGTTCGGGGCCACGACCCGGACGGCCGCCTACTTCGCCAATCAGAGGCTGCTGCTGGGCGTCACGGGGACCATCGACAAGCCGCGCCTGGACGAGCAGGCGTTCTGGAAGCGCGTGGGCGAGATCGTCTTGGAGGCCGGCAAACGCCGCGCGGTCGAGGAGTTCGGAAACATCCTGAAGGAAGGCCTCAGGCGCAAGTAGTAGGGACAAATAATTTGCCGATGTATTTGACTTTGGCCCCAAGCGCGGTATATTTAAGAAGGAAGGAAGGCCCAAAAGGAATCTCGCGAATCGAACGCAACTTCCTGGTGGGCGGTGTGGCAAGCGGCCGTTGTTCAGCAGTGAGTACCGACCGCGGTGCCGTGCCGGATCGCCAATAAAAGCGAGCGAGATGCGGCCTTCCTTCTTACTATGCGCCGGCCGCGGGTACACGACCCGCGGCCTTGCTTTTTTTAGGGGTCCGCATGCCGCGCGGCGGGCGGGGTAAGAATCTTGAATCTGGATATCAGCGGCCCGCCAGGAGCGGGTCGGGCACGCCGGCCTCGCTGAATGCCTCTTCGCGGCGGCGGCAACTGGCGCAATTGCGGCAAGGCCGGGTCTCGCCTCTGTAACACGACCACGTCAGTTCAAACGGCGCCCCCAGTTCGCGGCCCAGACGGATCACGTCCACCTTTCTGAGGGCAATCAGCGGCGTTTCGACCACGATGTGCGTCTCGGGCCGCGTTCCGAGTTCAATCAGGCGGTTGGCGGCCTCGTAAAACGCCGGGCGGCAATCGGGGTAGCCGGGGGCGTCCTGCTCAACCGCGCCGATGACGATGCGCGTGGCGCCCAGGGTTTCGGCCCAGGACGTCGCTATCGCCAGCAGATTGGCGTTGCGGAACGGAACGTACGTGGTCGGGATCTCGCCAGGCGTCTCGTCCGGCGGCACGGGGATGGTGCGGTCCGTCAGGGCGCTGCCGCCGATCTGGCGAAGGTGCGGGGCGTCGACCGCCAGGAACTTTCCCGCGCGAAAATGGGCGGCGATCTTCTTGAAACACTCCAATTCTTTCGCCTCGGTCCGCTGCCCGTAGTTGACGTGCAGCATCGCCAGGCGATACCGCTTTGCCGCCCACGCCGCGGCCGTGCAGGAATCCATGCCGCCACTTGCAAGCACGACGGCCAGTTCGTTACTCATCGCACGCGCACCTCGAAAAACACGCGCCCAGTAAACTGGGCGGCTAACCAAACTACGAAAACACACTACGGGCGAATCAGCACCTTGATCGAGTCGGGCAGCGCGGCAACCTTGATGGCATCGGGCGCCCGCTGGAGCGGGTACTCGGCGGTGATCAGCGGCTCGGTCCGGATCTCGCCGCGCGCCAGCATCGCCACGGCCTCGGCCATCGGGCCGCAGCGCGAGCCGACCACGGTGATCTCGTCGATCACGATCGGCGCCAGGTTAAGGCCCGCCGTGTCCGCCACGGTGCTCTTCAGGACCACCGTGCCCCTCGGCCTGACAAACTCCAGGGCCGCCCCTAGCCCCGCGGCCGTGCCGGTGCACTCGACGACGACGTCGGCGTCCTTGGCCGCCCGCACGTCGCCGGCGCGGGCCGTGGCGATCCCCAGCGACGCGAGCAGCGCCAGTTTCGCCTCCGACTTGCCGACCACCAGCGGCGCCAGCCTCCACGCCGCCAGCACCTGGCCCACAAGTTGGCCGAGGCGTCCGTCGCCCAGGACGATCACCTTCTGGCCGGGCGCCAAGTGGACCTGCCGGCCGATCTGTATGGCGGCGGCCAGCGGCTCGGCAAAGACCGCCTGCCGGTCCGTCACGGCATCGGGAACGGGATGGAGGTTCACTTCGGGCAGCGCTAACCGCTCGGCCAACGCGCCGTCGCGGCCGAGGATGCCCAGGACGGTCCGGCGGCGGCAGTGCGTCGGCAGGCCCGCCCGGCAAAGGTCGCACCCGCCGCAAACGCAGTTGATCTCGCCCACGACGCGCCGGCCGGCGTGGCGGCCTTCCATCGCGACGCCCACGAACTCGTGCCCGAGGACGCCCGTAAAACCCATGTACCCCTTGACGATCTCGAGGTCCGTGCTGCACACGCCCGCCAGAAGCACTCGGACGCACACTTCCCCCGGCGGCGCCGCGGGCTCGCCGCGCGACGGATCGAGGCGAACGGCCTGGCCGTCATAGATGCATGCGTTCATGGACTTAACTAATTCAGTTCCGCCTCGTTCACGTCCGCGGCGAAGAGGTCCCGGATGAACTCGCCCGGGCCGCGCGTGAACTGCGGGCGCTGGTTCTCGCCCTTGGGCATCGCAGGCGGCTTTCCGTACAACGCGAACGGGTCCCCCGCATTGACGAAGAAATCCTGCCACGCCTCGCCCTTGCGCGGCATGTTCTGGCCGGTCATGTAACGGAGGCTCTCCCAGGCCTTGCGCGAGACGGCTAGGCTGGAATCGTCCAGGGCGGTCACGAGGGCCTTCGCGGCGGCCTTGTCCTTGAAGTTGCGGAGGGCCTCGGCGGCCGCAACGCGGACGTCGGCCATGCGGTCGGCACGAAGCACCTCCATGAGCGGCGCAGCGGCGCCCGCGTCCTTCTGCTGACCGAGCGATCGGGCGGCATCGGTGCGGACGTACGGGCTATCATCGCGCGTGGCCACGGCGCCGAGGCTCGTCACGACTTCCTCGCCTTCCATGACGGCCAGGCCGCGCACCGCCGCCGAGCGGACCAGGGGGTCCTTATCGTTTCTGGCCACCAGGCAGAAGACCTTGATCACCGAGGGCAGCCGGCGCGCGTTGTAATCGGCCGCAACGGCTTGGAGTGCCTCGCGGCGCTCATCGGCCTTGTCGCTTTCGATGCGGACCAACTGCGTGGCCACCGGCGGCGGAAAGAGCCTCTCTTTCCAGTCCTTGCCCCCCTGGCCGCCGCAACCGGCCGCCAGCAGGACCGCCGAGACCGCCGCCATGACAAGCCGATTCACCGTCCGTCCTCCACGAGGGGCTCGGATCGCAGGCCCGCGTAAAAGTCCTCCGGCGACACGTGCGAGACCGACAGGATATCGTCCCCCAGAAACCGCTGGCCGACCTCGCGGAACCGGTCGGGGTTGTCGCTGACCAGCAGCCTGAGGTCGCCCCTGCCCGACGGTTCCAGCAGGTTGTAGGTCGTCAGAAGATACCGCACCTCTTCGGCCACCGCCTCGGCCGAGTCCACCAGCCTGACGTCCGGCCCCAGGACCTCCGCAATCGCGTCCTTCAGGAGGGGATAGTGCGTGCACCCCAGTACGACCGAGCCGACACCCGCCTCGATCATCGGCGCCAGGTACTCGGCCAGGACGGCCCGGACGATGGGGTCGCGCGGGCCGCGGCCCTCCTCCACCATCGGCACGAGGAGCGGGCAAGCCTTCTCGACCAGGCGTGCCCCCGGCGCCAGCCGCATAATCGCCCGCCCGTACGCGCCGCTGGCGATCGTGCGTTCCGTGCCCAAGATACCGATGGGCCGGCCGTCGCAGACGCTCGCGGCCGCGCGGGCCCCGGGCTCGATCACACCCAGGATCGGCTGGCGAAACCGGCGGCTCAGGACCGGCAACGCCGCGGCGCTGGCCGTGTTACAGGCGACCACGATGAACTTCGGGTCATACCGGCACAGGAACTCGCAATCCTCGCAGGCGAATCGGGCGACCGTCTCGCCGCTCTTCGTGCCATAGGGAACGCGCGCGGTATCGCCGAAGTAGACGATCGATTCGGCCTTCAGAAGGCTCCGGATGGCCCGGACCACCGTCAGGCCGCCCAGCCCGGAGTCGAAGATTCCGATGGGCTGACCCATAACGCATATCCCCTCTGCAGATGCTCCGCAGCCCTGCGGCCCGCCATCATAAACCGGGGGGCCGATAAATCAAGGGCGGCCTGACCGGTTATCGCAAGCCGCATCGCCTCAGTCACGGGCGATTGGAACCTGGGGCAGCCGGGTGGCCTGCCCAGCGCGCTGTTCGCTGGGCATGTTCTCGCCGCGGCCACGTATTGTGCGCGGCGGGTCAGGAGACCCACCGCGCAAAACCTTGCGTATTGTGCGCGGCGGGTCTCCTGACCCGCCGCGCACATCGTAATCCTGCGATGTCGTGCTAAAACTGGCGCGGTGCAAGCGCGGCTAAGAATTCCGTTGCGTCCCATGGATTCAGGCGCGAGAATACTTGTGACAGCGTGGTGTCACAATCGGGCATCCATCCGGGCCGGAATTCGCTTATGCGCCACCGACGCGGCATCTCATTGACCGAAATGGTGGCCGCCATGGGTACGATCATCTGCCTCTCTGCCCTTCTGCTTCCAGCGCTGTCGGGGGCAAAGGATGCGAGCGACCGGGCGCGGTGTGCCGCCAACCTCTCTCAAGTGGGCAAGGCGTTGTTCTTCTACGCGAACGAGAACGACGGCTACCTGCCGGACTGCGGCGCCTATTCGAGGTTCGGCGCCGCACCGCCCCGCGACGGAAAGCGGATCGCCGGCCGCTGGAACGCCCAAGGCACGTGCAACTGGCCGCGGTTCGTCCAGGTGGGCAATCAGGCCAACCTGTGGCTGCTGGTGACAGCGGGCTACGCCGATCCGCGCCATTTCGTCTGCCCGGCGACGCCCGACCGGCCGACCCTCAACGCCGCCGACGATCCGGCCGTAATGAGTTTCGTCCAACTCGTGCCTGACACGGCCGCCCGGACGCCCGCCGAAGAGAAGTTTCTCAGCCGCGTGGCCGCCGGACGTTGCTCCTATTCTTACCAGAACCAGTTCGTCCACCCCAAGGCCAGTTCGGAAATAACGGACCCGCGCAACGCAACGACTCACGTCCTCGTGCACCACCCCGCCATGCCTATCATGGCCGACCGCAATCCGTACACTCGCCCGGAAGGCGTAAGGCAGCCGATCATCTCTCAGGCCGAGTTCCCGGAAGCCAACAGCCTGAATCATTGCGGGACCGGCCAGAACGTTCTTTTTCTGGGCGGCGAGGTCGAATGGCACGATACGCCGTGCTGCGGCCTGCCGGATGCCGAGGGCCTCCTCGACAACATTTACACGCCCCAGAAAGGCCGCGCCGACGACCCCGAGAACATCCCGCGCTCGCTCGGCGATTCGTACCTGGTGCCATGACCCTCTTTGCGCATCCATCGACCGTTGCGAGTACGACAGCGCAGGATTACGCTTTGCGCGGCGGGTACGGAGACCCGCCGCGCAAAACCTCGAAGTTGCGCTATCGTACTAGAACAAGGGGGCCGTTCACTCTTGCGGCCCGGACCGGCAATCCGGCCGCCCTCGCGCGGCGCCGGGGTTTCACGCTGGTGGAACTCCTGATCGTGATCGCGATCATCGCCGTCCTGGCCGCCCTGTTCGTGCCCGCGGCGGCGCTCGCCCTGGGGCTGGCCCACACCGTGGTCTGCCAGAACAACCTGCGAAACATCGCGGTGGGATATCGGCAATACCTGGTTGATTCCGGGGGCCTCTGGCCTCCGATGCTAGTCAACGACCCGCCGCAAACCCTGCTGGCCAGAATCAAGGACGACGCCGGCCTTGCCGCGCGGACGTCAAACGTGGTGCGGGCCGGGCCGCACTGGAGCATCGTTCTCTGGCCGTACATCCGGACGGTGGACGTCTACACGTGCCCTGCCGACCCGAAGAAGGGCCTCCGCGGCGATGACGTCGTCAGCGTCAAACAGCAGCCCCTGGCAGTCCTTCGCGATGCGCCGCCCGAGAGTTACGGCCTGAACGCGGTTCTGTTCCGCTACTCCGATGCCATGCGGCGGCGGGCCGGCTGCAACTGGGGCACGCAAAACGATTCCGATTACCGCGACATCTCCAGTTACACGTCGGCCGTGGATCAGCGGCGGCAGTTTCCCGCCCTGGACTCGAGGATCCTCTTTTTCTGCGGCACCGTCGGGCAAAGCGTGGGCAGCCAGTACAACATCGCCTTCCGCGACGACGGCCTCGTGGAGCGATGGGAATGGCATCCTCGGCGGGCCTCCGCGGCCTTTGCCGATGAGCCGGGCTCAGGCTCGAACTACCTCTTCGTCGGCGGGCACATCGAGTACCGCGACGAGTTGCCCACGCCGTGGGAGTGGGGATGCGACCTCGGGCGCGAGCCGTAGGCGGTGGCCTTATTTATGAAAACTCCCGCCCTTGACGCCCCTTTCCCCACCCTTTACGATGCCCACGGTTCGGAGTGCAACGATGGCGCGGAAAGAACAAGGCCGGGTGCCCAGGCGGATTTTGCGCGGCAAGTGGGCGCGGGACTCCTTCGGGCTGGGCGGCCGCACCTACACGCTGGAGAAGGTCCTGAAGCACGATTTCTTCGCCGTGACCGCGCGGTTCCGCGGCCCCGACGGCGAGGCGGTCTGCCTGAAGCACTATCACACGGAGGACTGGCTCGGGATGCCGCTGGAGTGGGCCGGGCGGCTGATGGCCGACCGCGAGGTCCGCCACTACCGCCTGCTCCAGGACTTGGGCAACGTGCCGCGCCTGCTGGGCCGCGTCGGCAAGAGCGCCTTCGCCCATTCCTGGGTCGAGGGCAACGACCTCCTGGATCAGAAGGACCGCCTGCCGGACGATTTCTTCGACCGCCTGGAGTCCCTCGTGGCGGCGGTGCACGCGCGCGGCATGGCGTACATTGACATGAATAAGCCCGACAACGTGCTCATCGGGACCGACGGACGGCCGGTGCTCATCGACTTTCAGATTTCCTGGGCCCCGCGGCCGTCGTGGGGGCCGCTCGGCCGCCTGAAGCGGCGCCTGCTGGCGATGTTCCAGGAGGCCGACCGCTACCACGTGCGGAAACTCAAGCGCCTCTACCGGCCCGACCTCATGACGCCCGAAGAGCGGGCCGCCGGCAAACAGCGCCCCTGGTTCCTGAACCTCCACCGCATCGTCGGAGCACCCTTGCGCGACCTGCGCCGCAAGTTCCTGGAGTGGGTCGGAGCACGATAACAAGAGAATGTAGGGTGGGTGCTCTGCACCCACCATGCCGTTCAGCCGCGTGCGTGCAGCAGCCGCGTGCGTGCAGAGCACGCACCCTACATGGCAGCAACAAGTCCCCAGCCCTACTTTTCCACGCTGAACTTGTGGACCGTCAGGTGGCGATACACTTCTCCCGGCCTGAGGACTGCCGACGGAAACTGCGGCTTGTTCGGCGAATCGGGGAAGTACTGCGTCTCCAGGCACAGGCCCGCGTAATTGCCGTATGTCTTGTCGCCGGCCTTGAAATTGAGTCTGTTGGCCGTGAAGAGTTGGACGCCTGGGTACGTCGTCCAGACCTCCATGACGCGGCCGCCGGCGGGCTCGCTCACGCGGGCCGCAAGGGCGAGTTCGTGCACGGGCGTCTTTGCGAGCACGTAACAGTGATCGTAGCCGCCGGTGGCGGGAAGTTGAGCGACTCTCGCCCCGACGGCCTCGACCTTGCGGAAATCCAGCGGCGTGCCCTCGACACTCTTATACTCGCCCGTCGGAATGAGCGTGTCGTCGGCCGGCAGGTACTCGCCGGCGGCGATCATCAGCCTGTGCCCGAGGACGTCGCCCGCGCCCGCCCCCGCCAGGTTCCAGTAGGCGTGGTTCGTCAGGTTGACGACCGTCGGCTTGTCGGTCGTGGCGGTGTACTCCATCGCGAGTTCGTTGGCCGAGTTCAGCGTGTATGTGACGGTAACGTTGACCGTTCCTGGGAACCCCTCGTCGCCGTCAGGGCTGGTGTGCGAAAGTTTCAGGCCGACGTAGCCGCCGCCCGCCACGGGCTCGGCCTTCCAGACGACCTTGTCAAACCCGCGTTTGCCGCCGTGGATGCAGTTCTTGCCCGAGTTGGCGGCAAGCGTATACTCAACGCCGTCGAGTTTGAACTTCGCCCCGCCGATGCGGTTGGCCACGCGCCCGACGACGGCGCCGAACAGCGGGTGCCCGGCAAGGTAGTCCTTCAGCGTGTCGAGGCAGAGCGTGACGTTGGCCGGCTTACCCGTACGGTCGGGCGCCTCGACCGCCGTGAGGATGGCCCCGTAAGTCATGATGCGGACCTTCATGCCGCGCCCGTTGTCGAGCGTGTAAAGGTCCACCGCCGCGCCGTCGGCCGTGGCCCCGAAAGGGTGCTGCGCGACGTTCATCCCCTGCCTCCTTGCCAGGTCGACCGGCTGCTCGGCCGTGCCGCCGCGTTTCGATGCCGGCGCGCCACACCCGGCCGCAATAACGCCCGCCATGACCAGCACAAGGACGCCGCGCCTTCTCGATAAGTCTGACGGCCGCATGGTTGCCCTCCGCAATGCCAGGCTTGCCGCAACCACTCTACTGCTGCGGCTCCGGCGACTTGGGCGTCTCGGGCCCGCTCGGCGCCGCCCCACCCTGCGACGGCCCGCCCGGCTCCATTTCGCCCGGCCGCGGCCCGCCCGGCGGGCCTCGCCTGCCCTCCGGCGGCAGCGGAGGACGCATCGGGCCGCCTTCCGGACCCGGCCCCCGGCCCATGCCCTGTGGTAGCGGCCGCCCCGGTCCCGGTCCCGGTCCTTGCCCCGGACCGCCGCCCATGCCCGGCCGCCCGCCCGCAGGTCCCTGCCCCGGCGGTGGGAACCCTGCCGGCGGCTGCTGGCCCGGCCCCTGGCGCCCCCCCATGCCCGGCCCGCCCGCTCCCGGCGGCCCGCCGCCACCGCCGGGCGGGCCACGCCGCGCACCTACCGCCTCGAACTGCGCCAGCCATTGCGCGTACTGCTCGGGCTTAAGGACCGTCTTCATTTCGCCGCGCAGTTTCTCGCGCTCTGCCTCGCTCTTCTCCTGGGCGTCGCGGTGGATGGCCTCCAGTGCGTCGATCCGGCGCTGCATGATCTCGCGGACCTTGACGGCCTGCTCTTCGCTAAGGTCATACCTGGCCCGCATGTCGCGCACGATCCCCGCCACCGCTCTTTCGGGCGGCGGCGGAGGCGGAGGCAGATACGCTTTCAGCCACAGCACCGCCGCTCCCGCGCCAATCACGCTGCCGCAAACCAGGAGCACGAGGCCCAGGCCGATCACCGGCCAGGTGCGCGATCGCGGCCGGGGCAGCGCCCCGCCGCTCGTTGACATCGGGGATACGTTGACCGGGTCGCTCATAGCGCCGCCACCTCCACCGTCGGGAACAACGCCGTCTGCGGGTCGGCCGGGGCCGTCCATGCCTGGACCGCGAGGGCCAGGACCACGACGGCCGCCACGGCCGCCGCCGCCGCCAGCACCGACAGCGGCAGGATGCGCACCGTGGGCCGGCCCGCGCCGGCGCGGATCCGCCCGATCGCCGCCGCCGTAACGTCCGTCGCCGGCGGCTGCTCCAGGCGTGCCCGTCGCACCAGGTTCTCCATCGCTTCTAGCCCGTCCATCCGAGTCTCTCCAACAAGTGCTCCCGCTGGGCGATCGCCTTCAGGCGCCGCCGGGCCCGGTACGCCCGCATCTTGACCATCGCCCGGGTCCAGCCCATGCGCTCGGCGATCTCATTCACGGAGCAATCATCAAAATACATGAGCGTCAGCACCAGCCGTTCCGGAGGCGCCAGGTGCGACAGCAGGGCGTGCGCCGCGGCCCCCGCCGCCGCCGGGTCCGTCTCGCCCGGCGCGGCAGGCGGGTCCAGGTCCCCCAGCGGCGCCTGGCGGGCCTCGCGCGACCGGCGCTTCCAGAACCGGTACCCCACGCGCGTGGCGATCCGCCTCAGCCAGTGCTCCAGCGGCGCGTCGCCGCGATACCCGTCAAGGCTGAAATACACCTCGACGAAGACGTCCTGCACGAGTTCCTCGCGTGCGGCCATGTCCCGCGTAAACCGCCACGCCAGCGCCGCCACAGCCGGCTCGTACCGCCGGATGAGCCGCGCGAAGGCCGCCTCGTCGCCGCCCAGCGAGGCCGCAATGTCTTGCCGATCCGTTTCGTCCACGGTGGATGCATTGTACATCGCTAGCACGCCGGCAGCCAACGGGATTGCCTTTCCAACAGTATCGCGTCAGTCTGGGGGGTGGCATGGTCACGCTGTTGCGTGACCATGTTTTCGCCCGTCGGCAGGCGCATGGTCACGCTGTTGCGTGACCATGTTTTCGCCCGTCGGCAGGCGCATGGTCACGCAACAGCGTGACCATGCCACCCTCGTAAGTGACGCACTACTTCCAACATAATGGCGATGCGCGGCGGGCCACAGGACCCGCCGCGCACACGCTCAGGTTGCATGAACCGTTACTGCTGCGCCCCGCCCTGCGGCGCCGGCGGCGGACCTTGCGGCGGGCCCTGCGGCGGCATCGGCGGCGGACCGTGAGGACCAGGACCAGGAAGCACGTCTTTCAGGTCCTCCGGAGACAGGCCGGTGATCTCTGCCAGTTTCTTCACAAACGCCTCGTGGACGGGCTTGACGGCGTCGCGATGGGCCTCGCCGGCAGCCTGAAGCGATTCCATCTGCTCCTTCGTCAGCGGCTTGCCGAGGGCCTGTTCGAGCCGCTTCGCCAGCATCGCGCCCGGATGCGGCGGCATTTGGCCGCCCTGACCCGGACCACCCATGCCGGGGCCACCTTGGCCTTGCCCGCCTTGACCCGGACCTCCCTGACCCCGACCACCCTGACCCGGTCCGCGCATTCCTGGACCGCCTTGGCCCGGACCGCCTTGGCCCGGACCGCCCTGGCCCGGAGGCGGCGGCAGCAACTGCTGGACCTTATCAAGCGGCAATCCCGTAATCTCGGCAACCTTCTGGGCAAAGGCGTCGCGTGTCGCCTTGATGCCTTCGAACTGCGCCTTATCGGCCTCGCCGATCTGGGTCCGCTGCACTTCCGTCAGGGGCTTGCCCATCTTCTTCTCAAGCGCCGGCCCGAGCGGCGGTGGACCTTGACGCTGCATCCCCTGCCCGCCCGGACCACCAGGCCCGCCCGGCTGTTGACCGCCCGGTCCAGGCCCGCCCATCCCCGGCCCGCCCATCCCTGGGCCGCCCGGACCTGGACCGCGACCCGGCCCGCCCGGCCCCGCAGCCGCAAGGGCCAATCCGACTGTCAACCCAACCGCCAGCATACTCACCATAGCCACCGCAATGAACCGTTTCATGGGACTTCTCCTTTGTAAGTCGTGCCGTCCACCAACCAGATTCGTTTGTTCACTTGACTTGTGGCCGCCCGAAGCACCGCGGTAACAGCAAAAACGGAGGGGGTCGGCGTTTGCAGGGTCTGGCCACTGGCACCTCTTCTCCTTCGCCATTCAGCATTCGATACTCCCCGTGCCGTTGCCTTTGTTTGCCGATGGCCGAGGCGCTGAAACTTCCGGTATGGTGGGCGGCAGAGCGGGTTCAAGATACGGGTCGGCATGGGGATAAGATTCGGCTTGTGTCCGGGCGTTCCCTTGGCGTATGAATAGCCACGAGTCCGGCACGAGATGCGGCAGCGCATCGGGGGCCTTTGACGCAAAGGAGATCGCGGAATGGGCGTTACTCGCAGGCAGTTTCTGGGCGGGGCGGCCGCGGTGGCGGCGGGGACGTTTATCGTGGGCTCGTCCACCCGTCGCGTGCTCGGGGCCAACAACGAAATCCGCGTGGCCATCGTCGGCCTGGGCGGCCAGGGCGGCAGCCACCTGGGCACCTACCTGGGCAAGGAAATGAAGGGCCTGAACGTGCGATTGGCGGCCGTGTGCGACGCGGACCAGAAGCACCTCGATGCGGCCGTGAACGAGGCCAACAAGGCGGGCGTGAAGGTGACGGGCGTCCGGGACCTGCGCAAGGTGCTGGAGATGAAGGACGTGGATGCCCTCGTCACGGCGACGCCGAACCACTGGCACTCGCTGCTGTCGATCTGGGCGGTCCAGAACGGCAAGGACATCTATGTAGAGAAGCCGATGTCCCACGACATCTTCGAGGGCCGCAAGGTCGTCGAGGCCGCCGCCAAGACCGGCAAAATCGTCTACGTCGGCACGCAGAGCCGGTCCGACCAATCGCTGGCGGAGGCCATCAAGTGGCTCCATGCGGGGAACCTGGGCAAGATCCTCCGCGTGCGCGGTTTCTGCTACAAGCCGCGCGCCACCATCGGCAAGACTATCGGCGAACAGCCCGTGCCCCCGGGCCTGGATTACGACCTCTGGTGCGGGCCGGCCCCGAAAGACCCGCTACGCCGCAAGAAACTGCACTACGACTGGCACTGGTTCTGGGCCACCGGGAACGCCGACATCGGCAACCAGGGCATCCATCAGGTGGATATCAGCCGCTGGGCTGCCAAAGCCACCCAGGTCAAGCGCGCGATGGGCTTTGGCGGAAGGTTCGGCTACGATGACGACGCCGAGACGCCCAACACCGAAACGGTGTTCATCGAGACCGACACCGTGCCGATCATCTTCGAGGTGCGCGGCCTTCCTGCCCGCAAGCCTTCCGCGGGCGAGAAGAGCCCGCCGATGGACGCCTACAAGGGCGTCCGCATAGGCGTGGTCGTCGAGTGCGAGGGCGGTTACTTCGACGGCGCCTGGGTCTACGACGCCAAGGGCGAGAAGATGAAGCAGTTCAAGGTGGACCGCGGCGGCAACCACCGCACCAACTTCATCAAGTGCCTACGCAGCCGCGACCCGAAGGACAACATGGCCCCGCCGCTGGACGGCCACCTCTCAGCCGCCTGCTTCCACGCGGGCAACATTTCGTACCGGGTCGGCAAGGAGATGAAGCAGGCGGAACTCCAGGAAATGTTCAAGACCGACAAGGTCGCTCAGGAATGTTGCGAGCGGTTCCAGAAGCACGTGAACGCTCACGAGGCCGGCGCCGACAAGTGGCAGCCCACCGTCGGCCCGTGGCTGACGTTCGATCCCGAGGCCGAGAAGTTCACCGGCGCCTTTGCCGAACAGGCCAACAAGTACCTCAAGGGTCCGCGCGACGGCAAGTACCGCGAACCGTTCGTCGTGCCGGATAAAGTTTAGCCGCCCATCTTGATGGGCGCGTGTTCGAAGGCACATACTTGAAAACACGCAATGCGCGGCGGGTCTCCTGACCCGCCGCGCAAAGTCGCGTTGTAGTATTAGCCGCCCATCTTGATGGGCGCGTGTTCGAATGCCGAAATTTCCGCACCAGGCTCGCTAATCCGCATAAAGTTTTCCCCTTGGCGGGCCGATACTTCTAGGGTAGGATTAAGTGGAAGGAATCGGCCATCTGCCGTGACCGTGTTTAGGATTCACAATTGGAACAACCGATGAAACCTGCTTGGGGAAACTTTTCGGGCGACGGAAGGCACGCTCGCTTCGGCGAGACACCCGAGGCCGTCCAGAGTTCCCAAAATTAATGGCGGGTTGATTCCAAGGTTTCCTTACGGCACAGTGGTGGAGGCCGATACCTTTAAGAAGCCCGGGCCTCAGGGTCCGGGCTTCTTTGTCGATCAGAGACCCCGCCGCTACCCCCGGCGTTCAGTCGGGCGACAACACCCGCCAGTATGAGCCTCGCCGCATTCCCCCTCTGTGCAGAAAACCCTCTGTTTTCCCCTGACCGCGCGCAACAATCCCTTTTTGGCAGCTGCTAGAGGCCGTTTTTGCAGCCCCGTGGTACCGTTGTAAGTCCTTATTGCACAAAAGGTTACAAAGCCTACCGCATCACTGCCCTTTCGCACATCAACTTTGTGCGCGCCCGATTTGACCAAAGCACCCCTGTATGTAAAGTTAAGCAGAATGGGTAACTTGGGCAGGCCTCAGCGCCTGCCCCGCCTTTGGAGTTCAAGCGTTATGTTTACGAAACATCAGCACGCGGTAGTTGAGAACCTTGAGCCGCGGCTCTTCTTGAGCGGCGAGCCTCTGGCTGCCCCGGCCCTCGCGGACCAGGTCATTTCCCACAACCAGGGCCAGTTGTTCGTGGATCTGCCCGCGACAGACGCCCAAGGCGACATCCTGAGTTACTCGGCCTCCGTCCGGGGGCCCGCCACCGAGGCATACGCCTTGAAGCAGCGGCTCGGCCTGACTACCTACGCCTCTCAGTACGACAATTGGTCCGGGCGCGGCGACAAGTGGTTTCAGGACACACGCGGCGGCTGGCACTACCTGCTCGGCGACGGCCGTATGTACCAGTCGGGCAGCGGAACGCTGGAAGGCCAGTTGGACACGGCCTACCATGCGGACCCCCGCTCCCTGCTGGCGGTGCAGGACGCAGGCCAGCCGCCCGCCGTCGGGCTGGACGTGTCGGGCAACAGCCTGACGGTCGCGCCGCCGGCCGACTTCGTCGGCAAGTTCCTCGTGGACGTGACCGCCTCGGACGGCGCCGCCCGGGCGACCAGCAGTTTCTCCGTCACGGTCACCAACCACGCGCCGGTCCTTGACGTGGCCGACGTGACGATGTCGCACACGCAGGACACGCTGGCACTCACGCTGCCCTCCACCGACGCCGACGGCGACACCGTCACCTATACGGCTTCCGTCGCGCCGTGGGGCGAGGAGGCCTACGCCCTGAAGCAGCGCCTTGGCATCGCCAGTTACGCCTCCCGCTTCGACAACTGGGGCGGGCGCGGCGAGAAGTGGCTCACCGGGCAGTCGGGCGCGTGGTTCACCCTTCTCGCCGACGGGCGGCTGTATCGGTACGGTGGCGGGCTGGAAGGCCAACTCGACGCGGGGTTCTATGCCAATCCGCAACTCCTTGTCGACGCCCAACCCGCCGTGGCGCCCGACGTGACCGTCACGGTCCTGGGCAACCAGTTGGTCATCGACCCGGCCGCCGGCTACGCCGGAAAGTTCCAGGTCCGCCTGACCGCCTCGGACGGGCTGGCCGATACCCGTGCTGCGTTCTCCGTGGACGTGACAAACGCGGCGCCGGTCCTGGCCCTCGCCGACCAGACGATGCCGCACTCGCAGGACACGCTGACCCTCGCGCTGCCGGCGACCGACGCCGACGGCGACATCATCACTTACACCGCCGCCGTCAGGTCCGGCGACGCGACCGCATGGAACCTGAAGCAGCAGTTGGGCCTGACCTCCTACGCATCGCGGTTCGACAACTGGAGCGGCCGCGGCGAGAAGTGGATCATCGATACCCGCGGCGGGTGGCACTACCTGACGAGCAACGGCAACCTTTACAATTATGCCGGCGGCAGGATCGAGGGCGCCGTGGACGCAGGCTACTACACCAATCCGCAAAGCCTCATCGACGTCCAGGCCCCACAGCCGGTCGACATTCCGCTGACGCTCTCGGGCAACCAGTTGACGATCGATCCGCCGGCCTCCTACGCGGGCCGGTTCACGGTCGACGTCACCGCCAGCGACGGCATCCTTCAGACGACCGACAGTTTCGCCGTGGCCGTGACCAACGCGGCCCCCGTCCTCGCCCTGACCGACCAGGCAATGCCCGTTACGCAGGACAAGTTGACCCTCACGCTGCCGGCCACTGATGCCGACAACGACACCGTTACGTACACCGCCTCCGTGGCGATGCCGGCCACCCAGGCGTACGAACTGAAGACGCGGCTGGGCCTGACCACGTACGTCTCGCAGTGGAACAACAGTTCCGGCCGCGGCGAAAAGTGGCTCGGCGACAGCACCAACCACTGGTATTACATGCTCGCCGACGGCAAGGTCTATCGCTACAGCGGCGGCACGCTGGAAGGCCAGGTCGACACGGCGTATTACGCCAACCCGCAGCAACTGATCACCGTCCAGCCGACCGTCGAGGCCAACATCGCCGTCAGCGTCCTGGGGAACCAGGTGGTCCTCGACCCGGCCAACGGCTTCTACGGCCAGTTCCAGGTCACGGTGACCGCGTCGGACGGCGTGGCGGCCCCCGTTACCGGCAAGTTTACCGTCACCGTTCTGCCGCTGAACGACCCGGCGACGTACACGGCGGGCGCCCAGACTGTCACGCGCACCGTGCCGGTGGCCTCGGGCCTGGAGTTCGTCGTGCTCGGGACCGACCAGGCCGACACGCTGATCGTCTCGCAGACGGCCGATAAGGTCACGCTGACCACGAAGACCGGCAGCACCGACTACGCCGGCCGCTTCACGGCCGTCACGTTCTACGGGTTCGGCGGCGACGACACGATCCGGACGACCCATTCCGTGACCGCGACGGTCACGATCCGCGGCGGCGCGGGCAACGATTCCATTTTCACGGCCGGCACGGGCACGGCAACGGTGTATGGCGATGCGGGCGATGATCTCATCGTGACCGTGGGCGGCGGCGCGGCCGTCGTGTACGGCGGCGATGGCCTCGATAGTTTCTGGGTCGACAGCGCCGATCGCGTCGCCGACACCGTGGCCGCCGAGACGGCCGCCGCCAGCGTCCACAGCATCACCCGGTTCTATCAGCCGACCGGCGACCCGGCCAAGGCCGTCTCGCTGGAGATCGACGGCCAGGACATCGTGGACCCGAAGGCGGACTATGCGTATCGCTCGTTCGCCTCCAGCCCGCTCTTCGTGGACGGGCCCGAGTACAACGACATCCGCCAGGGCGCCGTGGGCGACTGCTACTTCATGGCTGCCTTGGCGTCGCTGGCCCAGACGGATCCGATGACCCTGCAGCAGATGGTCGCGCCGATGGGCGACGGCACTTACGCCGTCCGCTTCTACGGCGCCAACGGCATGGCGAACTACGTCCGCGTGGACGCGTCACTCCCGGCTTACGGCTCGACGCCGGCGTACGGGCGGCTCTCGCCGGAAGGCGAAATCTGGGTCGCCATGGCCGAAAAGGCCTACGCCCAGTTCCGCTCCGGGTCGAACTCCTATGCGTCCCTCAACGCCGGCTGGATGGAGCCGGTGTACAAGGCCGTGACCAATGCCGCAACCGGAACCGTTTACACGACCATTGCGTCCCTCGCCAATTACATCGGCAACCAGTTGAATGCCGGCCACGCGCTGACAGCGGCCAGCGTCTCCAACCCGGTGGGCCCTGCGGTCGGCGGCCACGCCTACATGATCAAGGCGGTCGACACGAGCGGCGGACAGTCGTACGTGACGGTTTACAACCCGTGGGGATTCGACGGCGCCTCATGGGACTCCAACTCCGGCGACGGACTCCTGAGGATGACGCTCGCGACGTTCCAGCAGAACTTCTTCGCCGTGTCCTACTGCATGGCGTAAGAATGACGACAGGCAGGTTGTAGCGGCTTATCTCCACGCGGCGGGCGATGCGCGGCCGGGCGGCCGACGCACCGCCCGTCTGTATTTGGCGCTTTTTTAGTACGTCAGCGTAACTTCCGTATTGTGCGCGGCGGTTCTGTCGCCCAGGCGACTCTTCGACCTGACCCGCCGCGCAAATCGCAATCGTGCAATGTTGTACTAAAGTAGCGAAACGTATCGCGTTCACTTTAGTATACACCGGAGGGCAAAAACGGGCACTTTTCGCGCCGTGAAGGCCCGAAAACCCCCTTGGCGCTAGCGCCAATGCGGTTTTGGGGGTCGTTTGGTAAGATAGGCAAGACGAAACTTGATCCCGTTTTCACACTTCTTGCACGCTTTTGATCGGAACTTGATACCGTTTTGCACCCGCCGAGCGGTTTTGACCACCTCCGATTATATACTTTAGTATACCCTATCGGAATAGTGAGGATTCTCCGCCGACCCTTCCGGTGGCCCGAAAATATTGAGGGACACCCATAGAGGCCCTCCAGGCGGCCGGACTGACGCGCCGGAAGGCCCATGGGTGTCCCCCAATTACCAGGGGGTCAGGAGCCCTATCTGTAAGGCTCCTGACCCCCAGACCCCCTACCCCTGGGGGAGAGGGTGGCCGAAGGCTGCAATTTACGCGGCGGGTCAGGGTACGCGTTTAGCGTCGCGCGGGGTGGCATGCCCAGAGCCTGGTCGCCTGGGCGACCCGCCGTTGCCTGGGCTTGGCACGAGAACGGGGAACCGACGGGCAGAGTGCGGAATGCCGAGTGAAAAACTAAACAAAGGCACCGGCTTTGACCGCTGAAACGGCAAAGGACGCAGAGGTGGACCAGCGACAACCGCAGGATAACCGGGCGTGCAAGTCAGCAGACGAGAGTTCAGAGTCCGGTAGCGGCATAAACGGTAAGGCATCCAAAGAGCAAAGGGTACGTCTCTTGTCTGCAAGGCTCTTCGCCGCTACGATTGAGGCCTTCGCGCCAGAAGCAGCGTGCCGACCGCCAGCAAGGCGAGGCTTGCCGGTTCGGGCGTGGCCGTGATCGAAAGGATCGGCCCGGCCCCACCATGGCGGGAATTCAGGAGGTAACTTACGCTGGAGTCCGCCGGAAACAGGCGCAGACTGACCTTGCTGCCGGCCGCCAGATCGGCCACCATGCCGGAGGCCAATGTGAGGTCATACGTCGTTTGCCCGCTCGTGGCGCCGTTGAAACCGAACGTGCCGACCGCCTGGTCACCCGCGCCGAGGAACGATGGCAGCGTGTTGTATGTAACGCCCGTCGTGCCGGGCGAAACAGGCTTGCCCGTTCCTTCCGGCCAGGAGTCATTCTGCATCCATTGCACCGAGAACTGCCCGGCCGCCGAGGAGTTGAAGATCGCGTTGTTCGGGGCGGTTGCGGTCAATTGGAGGGTCACCGCCTGGATGGTCCAGTTTTCAGCCCCGTAAGTTGAGTCGAAACTGCCCTTGGCCGACGAGGCGTCGAACATCATGACGCTCTGGAACTCGCCCTTCGCCAGGCCGCTTGCGGCCATCGAGAGCGCACCGGCCCCGCCGTAGTTGTTCGACGGATAGACGGCCGCCACAAAAGTGTCAGCCGTCGGATTCAACGTGCTGACGCCGGCAGTGGCCGGCAACGACCCCATGGCCAGCACGATTCCAATCCCCACTACCGCAACGACTCTACCCCTCATTGATTCTTGCACCTTCGTCTCCTTTTCAGGATGTGCCGCCCTGCTCACAGCAGTTACTCTCTAGGGCCGGGCCAAGGGCTGCCCGGCACCTCCCATCGCACGTCCGGTTGATGCAGGTCGCCCTTCCCACAACCCAGTATAAACCATAAACAGGCGTTGTCAAATCCGCCGAGGAGCCGAGGCCATGCCTTAGAGCAGTTCACGCTTGCTTGTAGCCCCTCGCGCGGCGGGCAGTCCTGCCCGCCGCGCGGAATGTCGAGAGGCGGCGCGGTGGGCAAGACAGCCCACCGCGCACACACTCGCTACAGTCAAGCGTGAATTGCTATAGCCGTGTCTTCGCAAGCGACGCCCCCTCTGGCCGTAGTGCGTCAGGATCCCCCAAAGGAACTGCCTTAGGGCGATTCCGGGGGACCGAAGTCTATAAGATTGGCAATCTGGGCAATTTGGGCGGGCCGGTCAGAATGGCCGCTGGTGGAGCACCAAAAAAAACCCTTTGCGATTTGCTTTCGCCCGTAATGTAGGTTATACTTCCCCGCGCCGTACGCTTAGGTCAAATCTCATTCGGCCACCTACAGGGGGTGGCGGTTCTGGGCGGTTGGATTGGGGGGCCTTGATGACAGTCAGGCCACCGACACATTTCTCCTCAGTAGCGAGAGGCGTTCCCTGCGCGCTTGCAGGGGAGCGTTCGAATCATTCACATGGAACGCAGCCAGGTCTCAGCACATCAAGGAGAGGGTCCTGCTTAGCGGAACACGACGGTGAACGCACACGGGGCGATTATACTGCACCCCCAAGAACTCCAACGGTAACGTTACCACGGGATGCCCGGGTAACACGGGAAAACCAACTTTGTGAAAGGGTTTGAGCCATGTTGACCATGCGAAAAGTGCGGAGTGTCCTGGTGTCCGCGGTGGACTTCCGGAGTGCCCGATCGCGGCCCGCCCGGCGGCTCGCGACAAGCGTTTTTCTCGCACTGGGGTTCCTGTTGGCAATCGGCAACTCGGGGAGCGCAGTAGTCACTCTGTGGGACGGCGCTACGATGACGTTCACCAAGGCCGACTACGCTGTCTGGACGCTCGAACTGAATCAGGACCGAATCACGGACAATGTCTGGATCACCCGTGCGGACTCCAGGCAGATCTTCAACATCAAGATAGAGACCGAGGCCGGTGGTTGGACGTCTGCCAGCCCCATAGATACAGAATGGGCTTATCTTGGCATTGATGGGAATTCCTCCAACGCAGCAGACATTACGGGGATCAACTATCGCAATCTTAACTTTGGTCATTTTGACCATATAAATGTACCTCCTGATGCTGTTGACAGGCCAGCCGTAATGCATCTGATATCCGAAGACATTTACATCGACATCAAGTTCACGAGTTGGACAAGCGGAGGTGCCGGAGGCGGTTTTTCCTATGAGAGGGCCACCGCCGACCCCACACCCTCGATATGGACCGCCAGCACGGACACCCAATGGGGCGAGGCGACCAACTGGAATCCCAACGGGATACCGGGTGTCGGGACCAACGTCACCTTCGGCCAGCAGGGTTCGGCGAACCCCGCCGTGGAACTCGGGGGAGTCGATAGGGCCGTCGGTTTGATCACCTTTGCAGCCACCACCGGTACAACGATCCAAAACGGCAGCCTGACCTTCGACAGGGGCGGCCTGCGCTCCAAGATCTGCGTGGAAGGCAACACCCATTCCATTGCCGTCCCCGTCTCCCTCAATAACGACCTGCTGGTGTATGGCGCGGGAACGCTCACCATGTCGGGGGACATCTCCGGCACCGGCAAGAACCTGACCATGTTTGGCCCCGGCACGCTGACGCTTTCCGGCGCCAACACCTACACCGGCACGACCACGGTCGACGGCGGCACGCTCCAATTCACCAAACAGGTGTCGCTCTACAACAACAATTCGGCAAGCTGGACCGCGGCGAACATCAAGGTTGAATCCGGCGGGACCGCCGCGTTCAACGTGGGCGGGACGGACGAGTTCACCGCCGGCGACGTGACGACCCTGCTCACCAATCTTGATTCTGACGTGAGCAACAACGGGTTGAAGGCTGGCTCCGCCATTGGGTTCGACACCACCAATGCGTCCGGCGGAACGTTCACTATCGCCAATGTCATCCAAGATACCACCGGCACCGGCGGCGGAGCCGTAGGCCTCACCAAGACAGGCTCTGGCACGCTGACGCTTTCCGCCGCCAACACCCACAGCGGCACGACCACCCTCAGTGCCGGCACGGTCAACCTGTCCAACGCCAATGCGGTTCAGAACAGCACGCTGACGATGAGCGGCGGCGGCCTCGTGTTCGATAGTTCGGTCATTAGCAACGCCTTCAACTTCGGCGGTTTGGCCGCCTCAGCATCCGGCGCGGGCTACGATATCGACCTGCAAAACAACGCCGGATCGCCCGCCCCCGTCGCCCTGACCGTCGGCGGCAACAATGCCGACACGGCCTATGCCGGCGTGCTCAGCGGCAGCGGCAGCCTGACGAAAACCGGCACGGGCACGCTGACGCTTTCCGGCGCCAACACCTACACCGGCACGACCACCCTCAATGGCGGCAGCCTCAACCTCGGCGTGGCGGAAGACGCGAACGTGTCGGGCCCGCTGGGCACGCAATGGGCAAACGCCGCAGAAACCATCATCCTGAGCGGCGGCTATCTGCAATACTCCAGCGTCAACCAGAACGACTATTCCGGCCGCTTCAGCACCGCCAACAACCAGGCATACAACGTGGACACCAACGGCCAGGACGTGACCTGGGCCACCCCGCTGACCAGTGGCGACGGCAGCCTCAACAAGACCGGCTCCGGCACGCTGACCCTCGCCGACGCCAACACCTACACCGGCACGACCACCCTCAGTGGCGGCAACCTCAACCTCGGCGTGGCGGAAAACGAGAACGTATCGGGCCCGCTGGGCACGCAATCGGCAACCGCCGCAGGCACCATCATCCTGAGCGGCGGCTATCTGCAATACTCGAACGTCAACCAGAACGATTATTCCGGCCGCTTCAGCACCGCCGACAACCAGGCATACAACGTGGACACCAACGAACAGAACGTGACCTGGGCCACCGCGCTGACCAGTTCCGGCGGCAGCCTCACCAAGACCGGCTTGGGCACGCTGACGCTCTCCGGCAACAGCAACTACAGCGGCGACACGACGGTCAACGGCGGCACGCTGGAGATCAACGCCGGAACGGTCGCTTCGCTGAAAATTCCCACCGGCGGCACGGCGATACTCAATGCCCCTGCAACGGCGACGGCGGCAAGTGTAAGCGGCGGCGACCTCGGGCTCTATAGTTCGGTCAGCGGCGCACTCCTGGTTACAGGCGGCACGGTGACTGTCGGCCCTGGAGCGAGCGTCGGCGCGGCCAATTTTAGCGCCGGCTCGGTCTATGCCACCAACCCGCTGACCGTTACCAACGTGGCCAAACTCGGCGAGGTAACGGTGTCTGGGGGCGGTGCTTCCTTCACTCTCGGCGGCTGGGACGTTGTCAATCCGACCCCCGGCAGCCACCGCACGATCACCGCTTCCGGCGACACGCTGACCATTTTCATACCTGGACCGGGAACGGACGGCAGTATCGGCGGGAGTTTCCCGGTCAGTTCGTCTTTCAACCCAGCGACCGGGGTTTGGACCGTGTCAGGAAATCCCGGGGGAGTCGGCCAAACATCTGACGTCTCTGCGTGGCACTACACGGAAATGCCAGCGGGCGACTTTGACGTCAAAATCCGCGTGACGGGCGGACTCGGGTATTGGCGCCGGGCGGGCCTCATGGTCCGCGATGGACTGGACAACGCGTCGGCCACCAACATGGCCGCCGTGTGGGCTTCCGACAACACGTGTTATTTAACTCGCGTTGACGGCACGTCCGAGTATCAAGAGTCTGTCGGGGGGGGCAAGAACTGGATGCGGCTAACAAAATCGGGGTCTACCGTGCAGGGGTTCTACGGCACAGATGGCGTCAGCTTTACCGAGTACTTTTCCAAGACCTATACGACGTGGGGGGACGCGACAGGGAAAACATACTTGGGCTTGGACGTGTGGTACGGGAACATCACCGCGACGTTCGACAACGTGACTTTCTTCGGTGAAGGTGTTATGCCCGATTGGAGCACAACCGACATCGCGGCCACTGCCACCAGCACCTTGTCGCTGCCCGCCGGCCAGATCACGCTGGGCAACCTGTCGCTCATCGGCGCGGGCACCCAAGTGACCCTCAGCGGGGCCTCCAGCGTGAGTTTCGAGAACATCGCCGGCGGCGGCACCGTGACCAACGGCACCAGCGCGGATATCCCGCTGACCCTCAGGAACGGCAGCGGCGACTTCAGCGGCGCAATCAACGACGGCTCGACGAACAAGATCAGCCTGGTCAAGGATGGCCCCGACACGCTGACCCTCTCCGGCGCAAACGGCTACAGCGGCAGCACGACGATCAACAACGGCACGCTGCAGATCGGCGCCACCGGCTCGATCAACAACACGCCCGACATCATGGTCAATAGCACCGGGACGCTGGACGTCTCTCCGCTGGCCGGCCCGTTCACGCTCGGCAGCGGCAAGAAGATCACGGTCAACGGCAAGGTCATGGGCAACCTGGCCATCGACAACGGCGCTCTCTTGATCGGGACCGGGGGATCGCTTGTCGGCAGCACCACGGGCCAGAGCGTGACCATCAACGGCACGATCAGCCCGGGCACCTACGACGCCGGCCCCGCCACCGACGGCATCGGCACCCTCGCCGTGGGTGACTCCACTTACGACATGGACCTGCACCTCGGCGCCACCTCGGTCTACAACTGGGGCCTCAGTCCGACCGGCTGGGGATACATCAACGTCACGGGCGCCGTGACGGTTGACAGCGGCGCCACGGTTCGCTTGAACAACGGGGGGCGGGATCCGACAGGCTGGGCGTTCGAGATTCTCCGCTGGACCAGCGACACGCCCCCAGAGCGGGTTCCCGGAGTCTCCTACGCGCCTGCTCCAAGCGGCACCGAAGTCCATTGGATCGGCGCCGGATCACCGCCCACCCAGAACTGGGACACAGGCACGAATTGGGACCTGGGCGCCTACCAGGGCGGCAATATCGATATTATCGGTAAAATGTTCGTGCTCAGCGGGGTGACCTTGGTAAACATTGCCCCGCTGCCGACCTCCGCAGTGGTCATCGCCCCGACATCGGGCGTAGACGTAACCGGGCCCTCGGCCAACACCACCGTTCAATCGTTGGAGATTGGCAACGCCGGTGGCACGAGCGCCAGCAGTCTGACCCTCGTGACGGGTGTTGAGTTCAGCGTCACCGCCGCGACGACCGTTCACCCCAGCGCGGCCCTGACCGTCGTCGGCGGCGCGACCTTGACGAGTGCCAGCGTTGCCACGGACGGAGATACCACCTTTGCCGGCGGGGCCGTGGTGAACGTCAATACCTTGAGCGTCAATAATGGCGGCATCCTCAGGGTCGCCGAGGGTGGACAACTCGGTTCCAGCGGCGTGACGCTCGGCGGCGGCACCCTGCAACTGACCGGGTCGGCCTTCAATGGCAGCCGGGCGGTGACCGTCAACGGCGGCGCCATCGACGTGCCGGTAACCGCAACCCTTGCCGGCCCCATCGGCGGCTCCGCTCCGCTGACGAAGACCGGCGACGGCACCCTCATCATCACCGGAACCGGCAACACGTTCCCCAGCGCGGCCGTGAATGCGGGCACGCTGCAAGGGAATGCCGCCAGCATCAAGACCAACGTTGCCCTGAATGCCGCCGGTGCGAACGTGACCTTCGACCAGCCGAGCAACGGGACCTATGGCAAGGTCGTCAGCGGCGACGGCGGCCTGACCAAGGCCGGCGCCGGCACCCTGACGCTCTCTAACAGCCAAGGCTATCTCGGCAGCACGATCATCAGCGGCGGCACGCTTAAGTTGCAGGGCGCCCAGACCTCGCCGCCCGTGGAGGACTACGCCCGCTGGTTCGACGCGACGAGCCTCGGACTGGCAGATGGTGCGGCTGTCACGCAGTGGAATGACGGCAGCACGAATGCCGCCCACGCAACGGTACCCGGCGGCAACCAAAACCCCACCTACATTGCTGACGCGGGAACTGGAACGGGTCTGGGCGCTGTTCATTTCAACGCGGGTGGTGGCGCCGGCGACAGCGAGGCATTGATCTTCGCGCGGGACAGCGACATCCGGACCGTCTTTTCCATCTTCAAAGGCAACAGTTTCCTGCTCACCGACGCCAACGAGTACCACTTCCATCGGAATACCGACGACAATCCGGCCACGCCGCTCTGGTGCGGATATACCAGCGATCGCATTAGGAACGGGCAAACTTATGTGAATGGCAGCCTCGTCGATGGCACGAGCTACGCCATGCCCACCGACAGTTACAACGGCTACAACCTCGTGGAAGTCCTCACCAACGGCGACCCGGTGCAAGCCGACAGTTTCAACAAGGACCGCGTCTTCCACGCGGGCAATCAATCGCAGGCTGAAGTGATCATCTACGACCGGGTGCTTACCGACGAAGAGCGCCTGCAGGTGGAGGCATACCTCAACGTCAAGTGGTTCGGCATCGGCGGCGGTGGCAGCGCTGCTGATCTGCTGCCCATCGCCACCGCGCTCAGCATCACGGGCGGCAGCACGCTGGATCTCAACGGCGTCACCCAGCAGGTCGCCTCGCTATCCGACTACAGCGGCAGCGGCGGCACCGTGACCAACAACGGCAAGAGCGACGTCACGCTGACCATCGGTGGGACCGACACTACCAACTTCAGCGGCGTCATCAGCGACGGGGCCACCAACAAGATCGCCCTGACCAAGAGCGGAAGCGGCATGCAAATCCTCTCCGGCCCCAACACCTACACCGGCCCCACCATCGTCAACGGCGGCACGCTGCAAGTCGCCTCGTCCATCAAGAACGACAACAACATCGACATCGGCGCGGACTGCACGCTGGCGACCAGCGCGACGGTCCGGTCGACCAACGTCACGGCGGCCCTCAACATCGAGGGCGGCAGTACGCCGACCGGTACGCTGGACCTGAACGACGGCCTGTTGGCGATCAACTACACCGGCGACAGCCCCATTGACACCGTGCGGGCGCAGATCGTGTCCGCATACAACGCGGCGGTCGGCGGCGACTGGAGCGGCCCTGGCATCACCTCGGCGCTCCTGGCCGGCGGCTCGACCACCAACAGCATTGGTTACGCCTATAACGGCGAATCGGCCGTGTGGTTCGACTCCGGCATCCCGTTCGGCGACGCCACGGTTGTTGCCGCGAACGCGGTTCTCGTGCGGTACACACTCATCGGCGACGTGAACCTCGACGGCATCGTCGACGAC
>JAPLMO010000232.1 GCA_026386995.1 Planctomycetota bacterium
TGTTGCACGCGGGCGGCCACATAGGGCCGCCCCTACGGAGTTTTCGTTCCGCCCCACAACTTGTTCTCCGTCCCCTTCAAGAGCCGCGCGTAGTTCGACCGGTGCCGGATGATCACCAGCCCGACGACGTGAAAGACGAACACCGTAACCGCCAGGTAATCGCCCCAGGCATTGTCGCGGTCCACCCACAGGTAGAAGCCCATGAAGGCCAAGGCCGCCACAGTCGAGCCGACCGAGACGTAGCGCGTCGCGCCCGTCACGACGATCCACACGCCCAACGCCGCAAGGGCCGCCCACCGCAGCATTGGCAGCGACAGGAGCACGCCCAGGCTCGTCGCCACGGCCTTGCCGCCCTTGGAGCCCAGCCACACGGGGAAGAGGTGCCCCAGAATCGGCTGCGCGGCCACCAGCACAACCGCGAGCCAATGGCGGTGCTCGTTGCTGAATCCGCCGACCATCTCGGGCAAAAGCGCCACGGCCGCGGCGCCCGGGCCGAAACCTTTCGCCACGTCCAGCACGAAGGCCATGATGCCGTATGGCCACCCGCACACGCGCCCGCAGTTGGTGGCCCCGATGTTTTTTGAGCCGTGCTCGCGGATGTCCACGCCGCGCGCCTTGCCGATGAGCCACCCGAACGGGATCGAGCCCGCCAAGTAGGCCCCGACGACCCACGCGGCCACGATGAGAACGTCTGTGGTCAAGCCGCCGCCTCCCCGCCACCTGTGCCACAGATTTGCGCGGCGGGTCTCCGGACCCGCCGCGCCGAGTGGCGATTGTCATTGCACGTACGCGGCATTCTCGCGCGGTGGGTCCGGAGACCCACCGCGCAAAGGCTTGAGTTACGTTGCAGGAGTAAGTGTGCGGTCACTTTTCGGCCTCCTTGCGGGCCTTGACCTTCTCGAAGACCGCCATCATGTCCTTGAAATTCTGCTGGATGGAGTGGTCCTTGACGGCCTCGCGGGCGGCGTCGCGCATGGGCCGGCGCCGGTCGGCGTCGAGCAGGCGCTGCATGCAGTCGGCAAGGTAATCCGTCCGGGCCGGCGATTCCAGGATGTAGCCCTCGCGGCCGTCCTGCATCAGTTCGCTCGCCCCGTTAAAGCACGTCGTGATGACCGGCAGGCCCGCCGCCAGCGCCTCCAGGACCACCAGGCTGCACGGGTCGTACCACGTGGGCTGCACGTACACGTCGGCGGCGCCGTAGAGCGGCACGACGTCGGGCACCGCCCCGGGGAAGAGCAGCCGCTCGGCGCACCCGAGGTCCCCGGCGAGTTCCAGGTAAGGCTTCGCGCCCGCCTTGCCGACGACGACGACGCGCCAGGGCTTGTTGCGGCTCAGGCGTGCGCTCGCCACGATGAGTTCCCGGACTCCTTTCAGGCGGAAGTTGTGGGCGATGATAAGAAAGCAAGTCTCGTCGTCGGCCAAGCCCAGCGCCGCCCGCGCCTCGGCCCGCTTGGCCTCGCACGCCGCCGGCGAAAACCGCTCCAGGTCCACACCGTTGTACACGAGGTGCAGCCGCTCTTCCGGCACGCGGTAGAATTCCTGCATGTCCTGGCGGACCATGCGGCTGATGGCGATGACCTCGGGCGGCGGGTCGGCCGCGTACTGGCCGGCCTCGATGTACGCCTGCATGCGGATGCGGGGGTTGACGGAGTCGAATCCGTCCTTCAGCGCCCGCATGAAGGAACTTCGCACCAGCGCGAGGTTCTGCCGGCGGCTGCCGCGCATCGTCCCGCCGTGCGGCTGTAGGACGTCGGCCCCGAAGGTGCGGCCGACGGCCACGCAGACGTCCAGGCCCGCCCGGTGCGCGGCACGCTCGGCGGCGCGGGCGAAGTTGAGGTCGCGGCTCCAGCGCGTCAGGCCCCGGCGCATGACGCGCCACGTGAACGCCCCCTTTGGTGTGGCCCCGAACGCCCCGGCGATGAGGTGGACCTCGTGGCCGGCCGCCAGCAGTTCGTGCGCGAACTGCGACACGTACGTCTCGGCGCCTCCTCGCGCGGGCTCCAGGTGCTCGATCTGAAAGCCGATTTTCATCCTTGCGTCCCCCCGCTGCGCCGGCGGCTTACCTCGTGCCGCGCGATCAACTTGGCCTTGCGGATGATGCGCGTCAGAAGGCGCTTCTGGTCCGCCGCCAGGTGCGGCGTCTGAAAATACTCGCGGGCGAACCGCAGGCGGTCGGTCTGTGTAAAGACCGGCGAGCGGATGTGCGTGGCCGGCGACGGCCACGACGAGAAGAGCAGGGCCGCCAGGTCCTTGACGATCCAATTCTCGGGCGCCCCGCCCAGGCGCCGCTCGACCCGGGCCACGTCAATCAGGTGCAGCGCCGGCTCGGCCCCTTCGCGCGGCCTGACGAGAATGTGGCAGAGATAGAAGTCGCGGTGCACGAGGCCCGCAGAGTGGAACCGGTGCGCCAGGCGCGCCATCGCGCGGATGAGTTGGCGTTTGCGGAGGATCGCCTCGTGCGAGCGGTCGGCGCCGAACGCCGTCTCGCAATACATATCGGCCTGGACCGCGCCGGCGATCTCCTCGGTCACGAGGCAACTGCTCTGCGCCGCGCCGCCGCCCGGCCGCTCTTCGCCCACGGCGACCCAGCGCATTGTCGGCACGCCGGCGTCGATCACGCGATACAGGCTCCGCAGTTCGCGGTCGGCGGAGGAGCGCGGCTGATACAGGCGCAGAAGGCGCCTGAGGCCACCGCAGCAGGACGCGTGCGTGTACCGCTTGACGTACAGGGCGCAGCGGCCGCCCCGCGGGTCCGGCAACTCCACGCGCACGGTCGAGCGGCCCGGCGCCACGCGGTACTCGCGGCCGCCCGCCAGGTTCATCACGGCCTCGAACGTGGCAAGGCCCGCGGCCTCCAGCGCCGGCCGGAACGCCTCGTTGACCATCAGTCGCCCGCTGTCGAGCGAAACGGTCCGCTCCTCGCCCTCGCCCGAGGCTTGCCGCGAGGCCATCAGGCGCGGGTCCTGCCCGCGTCCGCGCCGCTGTTTGGCAAGGCCCAGAACGGCCGGAATCGCCGATCGCCAGGCGTCGCCGAAGTACGTCTTGAACACCCTCAGGCGGTCCCTGGCCGTGACGCAGACCGTGTCGGTCGTCACGTACAGCGCCGCGAGGTCTTCCCACCGCCGCCGCTCGGTCAGCCGCCGCAGGCGCGACACGTCGATCAGGACGACGCGAATGCGGGCGCTTTCCAGCCCCTCCAGGTAGATGTGCTTGGCGTAAAGATCGGGGAACGAGAAACCGGCGTCATGCAGGCGGCGCACGGCCTTGCCGATGGCCTCGCCGATGGCGCGGCGAAGCGCCGGCGCGGCCGGGGCCTTGCCGCCTTCGCAGTCCCGCAGCCAGGCCGCAAGTGAGGGGCCGTCGACTTTGCGAAACGCGATGAGCGAGCGCGGCCCGTCGGGCGAGTCGCCGCGGCCCCACGCGACGGGCGGCGAGACCGGAATCCCCGCCGCCAACAGGCTCATGGCGTTCGTCCACTCACGGCGCGCTGGGAGCATCGGCCACCGGAGGCTCGTAAGGTCCTTCAGGGGCGGCCTCGCGGCGCTGCCCCACTGGCGCTTCAGGTAAATGACGATCGGCGGCCCGTCGGCCGCGCGGAGTTCCAAACGCGAGACCGACCGCTCGGCGTGGCCGTCGACGAGTTCGCGCATGCCGGCCGCAAACAGCGCGTCGAAGGTCGCAAGGCCGGCGGCCTCCAGGAGCGTGCGAAACTCGCGTTGGATTTCCAGTGTCGCCATTTCACACATCGCTTCGTGCGCCGGGTGGCATGGTCACGCTTTTGCGTGACCATGCGCCTTGAACTGCGCCTGACCCGTCAGTACGACATGGTCACGCAACAGCGTGACCATGCCACCCGGCACTACCGGTCGAGCGAATCGTCGCTCAAGAGTTCCCTGGCCAGTTCCGAGTCCATGACGCGCCCCAGTGCCCGGCGCACCTTATGGTTGCCGCGCCAGTGCCCCAGGCCGCCGCGAGCCAGCAGTGCCGTGGCGTGGGCCACGTGCTCGACGTACAGGCGCATCTCGTCGGACGACAGGCGCACGGCATCATAACCGGCGTCGGCCAGTCCGCGATAGAGAAGTTCGCCCGTCGGGTGGCCCGGGGCGGGTTGCCAATTGAGGCCCAGGCTTCGCACGAGGTCCAGCCGGTAGATTGCGCAGAATGACCGCGGGTACCACTCGGGCGCGTACCGCAGGTTCGGCGGCAGGCCGACGACCCGCCGTGCCAGCGCCCTTATGCGGTGCGTGTCCCACAGGCGTTTCATCGCACGGTACCAGGAGGGGTCGGAATCGATCTTGTAGGCGCCGAGGGCGGCGGCTTGCGGGCGGCCGCGCAGGCGCCAGATCATCGCCCCGAGCCAGCCCTCGCGCCGCACGATCGTATCGGTGTGAAAACTGACGAGCCAGCGGCCGCGCGCGGCAGCCATTCCGATGTCCATTGCGCTGGCGTGCGCTAAGACGGCGTCCGGCTCCGTTTCCGGGCCGCGCTCGATCAGGCGAATCCAGCCGACGCTGCGCAGGTACTCCAGCGACCCGTCCTGCGAGTGGTTGTCGACCACGATCACTTCGTACGCAGGGTTCGTGAGGCGCCGGATCGCCCGCAGGCACAGCCGCGCCAGATCCGGCGTCTGGTAGTGCGGAATGACGATGGAGGCTAGGTCCTCCGGCACGCTACGGCCGGTGCGGATGGCTTCGAGTTCATTGCGGTCGAGCATAAGTCGCCTGTATTTTGCGCGGCGGGTCTCCTGACCCGCCGCGCCACATTGTGAAACGTGCCAGTAGTGCGTCAACTTTAATTATGTGGGTGCCACGGCTGCGCAGTTTGCAGCCGTGCTTCCCTGCCCGCGACCACGGCTGCACAAGGCGCAGCCGTGGCACCCACAGATTAAGTCCTGACAGGCTACTAGTGTTCAGTCAGCCGTCAATTGATGGACAACTAGGGGGCTCTTTGCCGATGGGATAGTCATGACCCAGGCAAGGAGGCCCGCCATGAAGAAGAAGTATATCGTGACGCTGACAGAAGAGGAACGACAAATGTTG
>JAPLMO010000325.1 GCA_026386995.1 Planctomycetota bacterium
CCGGTGCCATCACCTTCAGCCGGTCCCGCTCTTGCTGGCTCATCTCGATCCGGTCCTTGTTCATCCGCTTCCCTTAGCCCCCAAGAAGCGGACATTTCTACTGGGTCTGGACCGGACATTACTACTGGGTCACGACAGGCGAACCACCGCTTGATTGACTTGCGACCGGGCGAGAGAGTAAACTGTCGCCTTGCCCACCCGGAGGCGAGGCCCGAAGTGAAACGTCTGATCGTCAACGCCGACGACTTCGGCTGGTCCGAGGCCGTCACGAGCGGCATCCTGCGGGCTCACCGGGACGGCCTCGTCACGAGCACGACGCTCATGGCCAATCTGCCGGGGGCCGAGGCGGCCCTCCAGCGTGCCCGCCGCGAGGCGCCGGGCCTGGGCATCGGCCTGCACCTGAACCTGACCGAAGGCCGGCCCCTGACGGGCGACGCCGCCACGCCCCTGACGGACGGCGAGGGGCAGTTCATCCGGTCGCTCGTACGGCTGGCGCGGCTGGTGCGGACCTCCGCGGCCGCGCTCTTGGCGGCCGAGCGCGAGTGGGAGGCCCAGGTGCTCTGGGCGAGGGACCATGGCCTGCGGCCGACGCACCTGGACGGACACAAGCACGTGCACCTGGTGCCGGCGCTGGCGCCCAGCGCGATCGCGCTGGCCAGGAAGCACGGCATTCCGGCAATCCGGACGACGGCGGAGTGGCGGCCGGCGGGTATCTCGCGCCTCCTGCCGCGCGAGTGGCGGGCTAAAGACCGCCTGCGGCAAATGCTGTGGGCGTGGGTCGGCCGCCGCTGGGGCGTCGCGGCGCAGCGGGCCGCGCGCGAGGCGGGCCTGGCGACGACCAACTGGTTTTTCGGCCTGCGGGCGACCGGCGGCATCTCGGCCGAGTTGATAGAATACATGCTCCGCCACGCGCCCGACGGGACCGGTGAACTGATGGTCCACCCGGGCGAGGCAGATGCGTCGCCCGCGCGGCCGACGCGCCTCGGTGCAAGCCGCCCGGCGGAATTGGCGGCGCTGTGCGATCCGCGGGCCCGCCGCGCGGCTGAGGAAAACGGCTGGACGCTCATCAATTACGAGGGCCTGAAATCATGACCGCATCGGCGGAATCCGCGGCTGGCCCGACGTACTCCGTCGTGGTCCCGTTCTACGAGGAAGACGACAGCATCGAGGAACTCTACCGGCGGATCGTGGCCGTCATGGACGGCATCGGCAAGCCGTACGAGATGGTTTTCGTGGACGACGGGTCGAAGGACGCCACCGGAAAGGTCCTGGAGCGTCTGGCGGAGGAGGACCCGCGCGTGACGTTCGTGGAGTTGCGCCGCAACTTCGGGCAGACGCCCGCGCTGGCGGCCGGGTTCGACCACGCATCGGGCGAGGTCGTCATCGCCATGGACGGCGACCTTCAGCACGCCCCGGAAGACATCCCCTCGATGCTCGCGCCGCTGGAGGACGGGTACGACCTGGTGAGCGGCTGGCGGAAGCGGCGGGTGGACAACTTTTTCATCCGGCGGCTGCCGTCGGCCACGGCCAACTGGCTGATGAAGAAACTCAGCGGCGTCGACATCCACGATTTCGGCACGACCTTCAAGGTGTACCGCCGGGACCTTCTGAAGCACATCCGGCTCTACGGCGAACTGCACCGGTTCATCCCGGCGCTGGCGTCGGCGGTGGGCGCGAAGATATGCGAAGTGCCCATCCAGAACATCGTGCGGCCGAAGGGCAAGTCCAAGTACGGCCTCGGCCGCACGGCGCGGGTGATGATGGACCTCCTGACCGTGCGGTTCCTGATCAAGTACTTCACGCGGCCGCTGCACTTTATGGGCCTGCCGGCGATAGTGATGTTCGGCCTCGGGTTCGCCATCGAGTTGGCCATCTTCCTGGAGAAACTGCTGAAGGGGTGGCACGCGTTCCACGTCACGCAGGCGCGCGGGCCGTTGCTGGTGTGCGGCGTGATGCTGGTGCTCCTGAGCGCGGTGTTCCTCGCGACGGGCCTCATGGGCGAACTGCTCGTGCGGACGTACTACGAATCGCAGGGCAAACATATCTATTACGTGCGCCGAGTCTGCCGCAAGGATGGCCGATCATGAGCCGTCCGGCCGCCGTGCCCGAAACGCCCCGCCCCACATGGGCCTGGCACGCCCTGCTGCTGGCGGTGCTCTCGGGGTGGCTGGCCGGCGTGCGATTGCCGGAAGGCAGCCTTTACGACCCCGACGAGCCGCGCACGGCCCTTGTGGCGCGCCTCATGGCCGAGCGCGGCGACTGGCTCGCGCCGCATCTGCCGGCGGTGTTCCATCACGACTACCCGCACGACCCGGTCGAGGGCGACCTGCTGGCCTACTGGGACAAGCCGCCGCTGTATTTCTGGCTCGCGGCCGGGGCGATGAAGGCGCTCGGGCCGACGGCGCTGGCGGCCCGGCTGCCGGCGGCGCTCAGCCTTGTCGCCGCCGTCCTGATGGCCTACGCGGCGGGGCGGTCGCTCTGGGGAGCACGGGCGGGATTCCTGGCGGGCGTCGTGATGGCCGTCTCGCCGATGCCGCTGGCCATGGCGCACGCCGCGCGGATGGACGCGCTGCTGGCCGCGCTCATGACGGCGATGCTCCTGGCGATGCTGCGCCTTATGCTCGGCCTGGGCCGCGCGTGGGTCTGGACGCTGGTGCTCTACGTCGCGGCGGGGCTGGGGATCCTGACGAAAGGTCTGGAGGCCGTGGTGTTTCCGGCCGCCGCCGTGGCCGTCGCGACGGCGCTGACCGGCCGCTGGCGCGACCTACGGCGGTTGCGCCCGCTGCAAGGGGCGCTCGTGTGCCTGGCGGTGGCGGCGCCGTGGTTTGTTTATATGCACTTCCGATACCCCGGCGCGGCGGACGGACAGGGCACGGGGTTCCTGTACGAGTTTTTCGTCCGCCAGCATTTCGGGCGCGCGGGCGGCGAGACCGGCCAGAAACTGCCGCCAGGGTCGCTCGCGGCCATTCTCCTGGCGGGCCTGATGCCGTGGACGATCTTCCTTCCGGCGGCGTGCGCCCGGCTGGGCCGCAAGGGCTGGCGCGAGCGGCGCGAGAACCCGGCCGTCCTGCTGCTGATCGTCTGGCCGCTGCTGATTGTGGGCGTGTTCAGTTTCCTGAAGACCGCGATGCTGCACTACGTGTTGCCGGCATTTCCGCCGCTGGCGATCCTCCTGGGCGCTTACCTTGACGAGCGGCTGAGCGACGGCGTTCCCGACCGCTGGTTCCGCCGCGGGATGGCGACCGCGGTCGTCCTGGGCGGCGTGGCGGTCGCCGGCGCAATCGTGTACCTGGTCCGCAACGATCTCTGGCGGCCGGAGTTCCTCTGGACCTTCGCCGCCGCGGCCGCGGTCACCCTGGCGGGGCTGGCGAGCGTCTTGCGCGACCGGCGCCAGACGGCCGTCGGGCTGCTCCTGGCGTGGATGGTCATCATCGCCACGTTCTTCCTGACGAGCGACCCGCTGAAGGTGTACGCCACGAACTCGACGCAGGCCGAGGCCCGAACGATCATCGAGGCGCTGCGGCCGGGGGACGAGGTCCTCGCCTATCCGTACACGCCGTACTCGCTGACGTGGTACTTCTGGCCGCACGGCGTGCGGTACCCCGCGCCGGCCGGCGATCCGGACGCGGCAAGTTTCACGGACCTAGTGCGCGAGTTGAATCATCCGCATCGCACCTTCTGCGTGCTTCAGAAACACTCGGTGCTGGAGCAGATCCAGGGCCGGGTGCAGTGGCCGGTGCAGGTGCTATCGACGATGCCCGGCCATACGCTGTTTGTGACGACACCGCCGGAGAGTGCCGGTGCTGCATTGCCTCAGCCGCGATAGCAATATAGCGCCACTTGATCTCTTGCGCGGTGGGTCTCCGGCCCCACCGCGCAAGAATCGCCTCCGGCGCGGGTGAGAATGCCGCTACGCGCGGCGGGTCAGGAGACCCGCCGCGCGAAACTTGCCCAAGTGGCGGATCACGGAGTACGAGTTTATGATTCCGAACGTTTCAACAGACTTAGGCGCGCCGAGCGCCAACCCGTCCGCCAAGGGCGGCAGGCGGTGGCTAGCGCCGCTGGCGCTGGCGGCCCTCATGGGCGGACTGCTCTTTGCGCGCCTCGGCGACGACCTGCCCCTGCGGAGCCACGAGGCCCTCCTGGCCGAGACCGCCCGCAATATGTACATGGGTCGCCCGGTGCAACTGGCCGACGGGTCGCGCCCCAGCCCGTGGCTGGTGCCGAACTTCAACGACGTTCCGCGCCTGCGCAAGACCCCCCTGCCCTACTGGACCGTCGCGGGCCTCGCCTGTCTGACCGGCGCCGTGGACGAGTGGACCGCGCGGCTGCCGAGCGCGCTGGCGGCCCTCGGAACGGCGCTCATCACGCTGGCGCTGGTGCGGCGGTGGGACGGGCGCCTCGCGTCGCTGGCGGCGGCCGCGACGCTCGTCACGAGCGCCGAGTTCCTGATCGCCGCCCGCTCGGCCCTGTCGGACATGCCGATGACCTTCTTCTGCACGGCATCGCTGGCGGCCGTCTGGATGGCCGTCGAGACGCGCGGCGCACGGCGGTTCGCCTGGCTGCTCGCGACGGGTGCTGCGGCGGCCTTGGCGATGCTCGCCAAGGGACCCGTGCCGGCGATCGTCCTGCCGCTGCCGCTGGCCGTGGCGGCGGTCATCATGCTCGTGCGGCTGGTGCGCCCGAAAGATCCGCTGAAGGCGCGCGGGGCGGAGTGGGCCTGGACGCTCGGCGGCGTGGCGGCCGGCACGCTAGTTTTCTTCGCCATCGCGATGCCCTGGCCGGTGTACGTCTGGCTCAAGGTGCCGCAGGCCATCGACATCTGGCGGGCGGAATCGGTGGACCGATCCACCGGCGATTTCGGGCACCAGGAACCGATCTATTTCTATGTCATACGGTTGCCACTGCTCCTGGCCCCGTGGACGGTATTCTTCATTCACGGGCTTGTGGTCGCCGCGCGGCGGGTGCGGCGCGAGCCGGCCGCGAGGGCGTGGCTCTTGTTTCTCGGCGCATGGTTCGTCGGAACGCTCGCGGCGATCTCGGCGGCCGCCGGCAAGCAGGATCACTATCTTCTGCCGCTCGTGCCGGCGTGCGCGGCGTACATCGCCCTGTCGCTGCGCCACTTTCTTCAACCGTCGTCCCCGCGGGCGGAACGGGCTGGAATTCGGGTCATGCAGGCCCACGGTTTCGCGCTGATCGTTCTCTGCGTGGCTGGTTTCCTGGCCTTGGTCCATCTCTCGATGCAACTCGGCCTGCTGCCGCCCACTCCCCATATTTCGCAAGACTTTGCAGCGTTCTTCTTCAAGAAGGGGCTGCACGTGCCAGCGGCGTACATACTCATCATCTGCCTCGTGGGAGGTATTGCGACCGCCGTGTTGGCTGTTCCCCAGGGACTGCACAGAAGCCTGGCAGCGCTGGTGGCCACGTTTGCCGCCGTGTTCCTCCTCGCCATGTCCACGATGATCGGCCCTGTGGACCGGGCAGCCGTGGCCGCCGACTTCGGGCGCAAGATCCGTACCGTCGTCCCCGCCGACGCGCCGCTCTTTTCGTACGTCGGCTCCAACAACACGGTGATCTTTTACGCCGGGCGGCCGATCCCGATTCTTGTCGGGCCGGACAGCGTGCGGCAGGAACTGGCCCGCGGCCGGCCGTTCTACCTCATCGACCACGGCAAACACGAGGGCCTGCCGCCCCAGGCCGAGGGCTTCACGCTCGTTCTTCGCGAGGAAGACCCCATCCGCCCCGACGAGGGTTTCCGGCTCCTGAAGTCCGCCGCGCCTGCGAAGGCGCCGCAGTAGTATGACGGCGCTAGATTGCAGTTTGCGCGGCGGGCGCGTGTTGGCGCGCCGCCCCCGGTGTATTCACCGGGGGCTGACGATGGCCCTTGCCTTCCGCGGCAGCGAGAAGACCCGCATGCGAGTCGTCATGCAGATGCCCGCCCCCGAACCCGCACCCAGGCCCCTCCGGAAGACCGACGTGTTCTGCGGACTGGTGGTCGTCATGGCCGCGCCGCTGCTGGTGTACTTCGTCGTGATGTTCCTGGCGAGTTTCTGGCTGGGCCACAAGGCGGCGCGGTAAGGTCACCGCGGACCGCCTCCGGGAATTATGCGCTCTTCGGCCCGCCTTCGGTGTTTAACAGAGTGGAGACAGCACATTTCTCGGAAGGAGGGCGCCCATGCCAGAAGCCACTCTCACAGAGACTGCCGTACGCCTGGTGTTCGCATGTTCCGGCGCAGCCGACGTCGGGGAGATCGCCGACCGCGTGGCCCGGCTGCTCCAGCGGGAAGGGACGGCCCGCATGTACTGCCTGGGCGGCATCGGCAGCAAGGTCGACGACATCCTATCGACGGCCCGCGGGGCCGAGCGGATCATGGTCATCGACGGCTGCCCCTTGGATTGCGCCAAGAGATGCCTCGAGCAGGCGGGGTTCACCGGCATCCGCCATCTGCGCCTGACGGACCACCAGATGGAGAAGGGCAAGACGCCCGTCACCGTCCGCAACGTGCAACTGGCCGCCGATCGGGCCAAGCACGTGCTGCTGGCGCCGTGAAGGCAATCGTGTGCCGCCGGGCACTGATCGTTCTATCAGGCGATTACTCCGAAACCTTGACCTCGAAGGCGGCGAACCCCTTCGAGCGATAGGCCACCAGTTCGGCGTCCGGCGGCGGGGCGCCGTCGGGGCCGATCTCCTGGCCTTCCTTCAGGCGCGCCTCCAGAATGAGGCACTCCACGCCCGTGATCTGGTTGACCATCGCCAGGCCCTTCTCAGGGCCCATCACGGCGATGGCGGTCGCCAGGCCGTCCCCCAGCGCCGGGTCCACCGACACCACCGTGACGCTGGCAATGCGCATGTCGGCCGGACGGCCCGTCCGCGGATCGACGATGTGGCTGTAGTGTTTGCTCTGGATGGTCGTGCCGCGATAGTAATGGCCGCTCGTGTCCACGCCCATGTCGCGGACGGCCAGCCGCGCGTAAAGGCGCGTGCGGTCCTGGGGGAACCGCGGGTCCTGGACGCCGACGATCCAGCGCCGCTCGCCGCCATCGTGGGCCAGCGACGCCGGGCGCTGGCCGAAGGCGTAGATGTCGCCGGCGGCCGCCACAAGGCCCGCGGTCGCCCCGGCCTGCTTCATCCGCTGGGCCATGCGACCGGCGATGTACCCCTTGGCGATGCCGCCCAGGTCCAGTTGCATCCCCTTGGCCATGCCGGCCGTGTGGATCGACGCCGTCATCGGCTCCATCGGCGGCGCACCGGGCCCCGGCGGGATGAGGTCGGCGCTTTGCGGCTCGCGGGGCACGTCGGCGATCATGATCTCGACCTTGTCCAGGCCCACCAGGGACCGCGCCTGGGCGATCTGGTCGTCGGTCGGCAGGCGATTCTCCTTCGCCGCCCGGCGCCACAGTTCCACGACCGGGCCGACCGTGGGGTCGAACGCGCCGCTGCTGAGGTCCCAGACCTCGCGGGCGGCCGCCAGGCACGTGGTCGTGATCGGATCGACGGCGGTGTTCCACTTGCCCGCCTCGTGATTGATGCGCCAGACGTCGGACGGCTGCTGGGCGGGGTCCTTCAGGGCCGCCGCGTCGCCCTTCAGCCACGCCTCGGACGGCTCGCGGTAGCGGTTGAGGCAGAACGCGCACAGGTCCATTTCCTGCCAGGCGGCGTCGATCGCGCGGCGGGCGACTGCCTCGGTCGGCGCGATGGCGCGGACGGTGACCTCGGTGTCCATCGCGCCGCGGGTCTCGGTCACCTCGACGGGCTGGGGGCCGCAGCCGACTAGCAACAACGGCAAGAACAACAACGGCATTAAACGCAGAGAACGCCGAGAGCGCAGAGAACTTATTTTTCTAAAAACAGACTTCTTCTTTTCAAAAACAGATTCTGTCTCTGCGTTCTCCGCGCTCTCTGCGGTTAGAATCCGTTTTGTAAGGCAAGCGGCCATGTGTAACTCCATAAACCCGCGGCAGCCCCGAGAAGTCGAGGCCGCCGCGATAGTATAACCGAATCGGACGAATTTCACAGCCTGCCGTACTTGTACTCGGCCTGGCAGGAACCCTCGCGGCTGACCATGCACGGGCCGACCGGATGGGCCGGCGTGCAGGTCTTCGAGAACAGCGGGCAGTCGTGCGGCTCAAGGACGCCGCGGATAACGTCGCCACAACGGCAGCCGTGCTCGCTCGTGCCGGCCTCGGAGGGCGGCCAGGGGACGCCGAGTTTGCCGGCGGCGTCGAAGTCGGCGTAGTCGGCCCGCAGGCCCATGCCGCTCGCCGGGATGGCGCCCAGGCCGCGCCACGTGGCCTCGACCGGCTCGAAGACCTTGAGGATGCGCGCCATGGCCTCGGTGTTGCCCTCTGGGCGGACGGCCTCGGCGTAGACGTTCTCGACGCGGGCCTCGCCGTGCGCCAGTTGCTTCAGGATCGCCGCAACGCCCTTCAGGACCTGCTCGGCCGTAAAGCCCGCGACGACGCACGGCCGCTTGTACTGGGCCGCGACTGGCTCGTACGCCTTCGAACCGATCACTACGCTGACGTGGCCGGGGCAAAGGAACCCGTCGATCCGGACCTCGCCGCCCGCCAGGAGGGCGTCCATCGCCGGCACGACCCACTTGTGTCCGCACAGGATCGAAAAATTCCTGAGGCCCTCGGCCCGCGCCATGTCCAGGGCCACGGCCGTGCCGGGAGCGGTCGTCTCGAAGCCGACAGCCGCAAAGACCACTTCCTGCCCTGGGCGATTCCGAGCCAGGTCCAGCGCCTCCAGGACCGAGTAGCAGATGGCGACGCTGCCGCCCGCGGCCTTGCGCCGCTCAAGGCTGGACCGCGTCCCGGGAACGCGGATCATGTCGCCGAACGTGGCGACCGTGACGCCGTCGCGGCCGGCCAGGTCCACGAGCGCATCGACCGTGCCCTGGCTCGTCACGCAGACCGGGCAGCCCGGGCCGCTGACGAGGCGCACGCGCTTCGGCAGGAGCGACCGCAGGCCCGTCCGGCGGATCGCCACGGTGTGCGTGCCGCAGATCTCCATCAGGGCGATCGGCCCCTCGCCGGGAACGGCCCGGGCGGAGGCGGCCATCTCGTTCTTCAGGTTATCAATTTGAGCAGTATCCATGAGTTCGCCTTTTGTCGTCGGATTTTACATTGCGCGGCGGGTCTCCTGACCCGCCGCGCAATGTGTGTCAGCCGATACCTTCCATCTGGTCGAGAAGTTTGTTGGTCTCGGCGGCGTCCTCGGGCGTCACCTGGGTGATGGCGAACCCGGCGTGCACGAGCACCCAGTCGCCCGGCTGGGCCTCAGGCACCAGCGCAAGGCCCGCCCGAAGTTTGTTGCCGCGAACGTCTACGACGCCCATCATGGCGTCGCGGGAAACGACCTGACCCGGAACGGCTAGGCACATCGTTACACCTCGCTTTTCATCGTCGCCGTGTGCGGCGACGGCTAAACTTTCGGTTCGCTGTGCTCGAGTGTCGCGCGGTGGGCAGTCTTGCCCACCGCGCATACAAACCAGTCTTTACGCGGCGGGCAAGACTGCCCGCCGCGCGATCATGCGCTGAAAGCCGGTTGTGAAACAGCGGCTAAACATTTCGTTCGGCAAGGCGCGCGGCGGCAACGTAGGCCTGGCCGAGGGCCACGCCGCCGTCACCGGGCGGAACCTCGCGGTGCCCGTACACTTCAAACCCGTCGGCCTCAAGCGCCAGAGCGAGGCTGCGGACAAGCCGGCTGTTGGCGAAGCACCCGCCCGACAGTGCGATCCGCCCGAGGCCCGACTCCTCGCGCGCCCACCGCGACGCCGCCAGGAGCATCGCCGCCACGGTCGCGTGAAAACGGGCGCTCGTTTCGGCCCGGCTGCGACCCGCCTCGACGTCGGCCACGAGGCCGCGAACCAGCGGCAGCGTGTCGATGATCCAGCCCTGCGGCGTGGTTGCGGCGGGTGGCATTCCCACGGCGCTTTTGCCGTGGGCATGCGCCTTGCCGGAAGCATGCCCACGCAACGGCGGCGTGGGCATGCCACCCTCAATAATACCAAATTCGTAGGGCCGGAGGTCGTCGGGCTGACCTTCGGCGGCGCCTTCGAGTTCAACGGCGGGCTGGCCCTCGTAGGAGTTGTCGGAGCACACGTCGGCCAGTACGCTTGCGGCGTCGAAAAGGCGCCCCAGGCCGCAGGCCCGCGGCGAGTTCACGCCTTTCTCGATCATCTCGGCCCAGAAGCGCAGTTCCTTCTCGGCCACATGGGCGACCCGCCCCGCACGATGCCGCAGGGCCTCCTCAAGGCCATACGCCTGCACCAGCATCGCCCACGCGATGCGCACGGGGTGCTCGATGGCGGCATCGCCGCCCGGCAGGGCCACGTAAGCCAGGTGGCCGAGTCGCTGGAACCGCGCGGCCGAGGCGCGCAGAATCTCGCCGCCCCAGATCGTGCCGTCCGTGCCGTAACCCGTTCCGTCCATCGCCAGGCCGATGACCTCGCCCGCCAGGCCGTTCTCGGCCATAACGGAGGCAACGTGCGCGTGATGATGCTGAACGCCGATCAGCCGCACACCTCCCCCAGCCGGGTGGCATGCCCACGCGGCTGTTTGCGTGGGCATGTCGCCCGAAGCGGCATCATGCCCAGGCAACGGCGGCCTGGGCATGCCACCCGCGTCAGCATCCGATGCCCGCCGCCGCGCGTAGCGCGTCGAGAGGTAGCCGGGGTGCAGGTCGTGGGCGATGACCCGCGGACGGACTTCAAGCAGCCGCTCGATCTTGTTGATGGTGGTCTCGAAGTACCCGGCCGCCAGGGCGTTCTTCAGGTCCCCGATGTGCTGGCTGACAAACGCCTGCCGGCCGCGCACGAGGCAGACCGCGTTCTTAAGTTCCGGCCCGACGGCCAGGATCGCCTCGGGCGACTCCAGCGGCAGGTCGATCGGCCGCGGGGCAAAGCCTCTGCCCCGCCGCAGCATCAGCGGCCGGCCGCGCTGGACCATCGTCACCGAGTCGTCGCAAACCGTGTGGATGGGCCGGTCGTGCATCAGGTACAGGTCCGCGATGCCGGCCAGGCGCGCGACGGCCTCGTCGTCCTCGCGGCAGATGGGTTCCTCCGAGAGGTTGCCGCTGGTCATCACCATGGGCGGAAAATCGCCCTCGAAGAGGAGGTAATGCAGCGGCGCGTACGGCAGCATGAATCCGAAGTACGGGCTGGCCGGGGCGACCTGCGGCGAAAGGTCGTGGTCCGCGCGCTTCGGCAGAAGAACGATCGGCCGCTCGCGCGATTCCAGGAGCGTCCGTTCGGCGTCGCCGACGACCGCGCGGCGGGCGATCGAGTCGATGGAGGCGCCCATCATGGCGAAGGCCTTCTGGTCGCGGCCCTTGCGGCGGCGGAGTTCGCGGACGGCCGTCTCGCTACGGGCGTCGGCGGCCAGGTGAAAGCCCGTCAGGCCCTTGATGGCGACGATGCGGCCACCGAGGAGCGCGTCGCGGACGGCCCGGACGGAGTCGGCGCAGGCGACCGGCGCGCCCGCGGCGTCGTGAAGCGACAGACGCGGGCCGCACTCCGGGCATGCGTTCGGCTGGGCGTGGAACCGCCGGTCCGCGGGGTCCTCGTATTCCTGCCGGCACCGGGGGCACATCGTAAAGGACCGCATCGTGGTCTTCGGCCGGTCATAAGGAATGTCGATAATAATGGAGTACCGCGGCCCGCAGTTGGTGCAGTTGATGAAGGGGTAGCGGCGGCGGCGGTCTTGCGGGTCGGCCATTTCGCGCAGGCAGTCGGGGCAGACGGCCATGTCGGGGGAGATGAGGGCCGTCTTTTCACCCCCCGCCGACGGGGCGATGCCGAAGGCGGTCTCGCCGCGCGGGGCCACGTCGCTCGATTCCATCGCGGCGATCCGGGCCAGCGGCGGCGGATGGTCCCGCAGGTTGGCGAGGAAATCGTCGACGTGGGAGGCGGGGCCTTCCAGTTCGATCAGCACGCCCTCGGCGTCGTTCAGCACCCACCCGCCCAGGCCGCGCTCGGTCGCCAGGCGATAGACCGTCGGCCGGAATCCCACGCCCTGGACGATGCCGCGGACGCGGATTCGCCGGCGCACGGCCGGATCGAATGCGATAGGTTTCCCGGTGCCGGAAACAGACATGGGCTTTCCCATCGGCCTTTCGGTGACAGGCGCGGGCAACTTCGCGCAGGCGTTTGGCCCTAAGCCAATTGATTATACGCGGGGCCGGACCAAAATAGAACGGGGCAGCCGCAATGGCCGCCCCGATGGAATGTCCTCAAGCGTCAACCGTGTTACTTGCGGCGTCTGCGCATGACGAGGCCGCCCAGGCCGAGGGCCAGCATCGCCATCGTGGCGGGTTCCGGCGCAGCCACCGGCGGTAAGGCCTCGGCGCTCTGAATGGTCAAGAACTCGTTTTGCATGGGCCAGCGGCCCCCGTTATAGGACGACCACAGGGGAAGCCAGTTGAACGTCGGGTCGCCGAGCACCTGGGACCAGTCCCACTTCTTGGCGGCAAAGAGCGCCACCGCAACGTCCCATCCGCTGACGATCTTCCCGAAAACGGTGTAGCCGTCGCCCGGCCGGACGTGGTCGTCGAACATCGAACTGTTGTCGGCCATGTTGATGTACCACTGAGAGGTGGCGCTATCGGGGTCGCTCGTCCGGGCGGCGCCGACCGTTCTAATGATGTTCGACCAGCCGAGGTTGGCCTCATACGGAACGGGGTCGTAGGTCTCAACGTAATCCAGGAAGGAGGTGTTAGGATTGGCCGGAAGGGTGAACCCGCCGCCTTGGAGGACGTTGTACTGGTCATCGCTGCGATGGAAGATGGTGTTGGCGTACAACCCGGCTTGAACGTACCGCAGGAAGTTGTCGCGGTGCAATGGCGTCTTGTCGTTCAGTTCGATGTCGAAACTGCCTGCCCCCCCTGCCACAGTGAACCGTACGATGGTAGCCGCATCAACCTGGGACGGCACGAGGATGGCCGCCAAGGCCAGAACGCAGACGAGGCTTGCAACGCGGATAAACATACCCCTCCTCCTTTGTGAACAGACACAACAGGCGCGATTTCATGGCCGGATTAACACTACAACGCTACTTTGCGCGGCGGCGCCGCATCGCGATACCGCCCAGGCCAAAGGCCAGCAGCGCCATCGTTGCGGGTTCCGGCACGACAGGCGCAGACGTAGACGTCGCCAAGGACGTCGGCGTGTAGGCGCGGATATTGTCAAGGAAGAAGCCGGCGGCATAGGTGCCCTTGGTTTCGATCGTGACGCCGACCTCTTCCCCCGCGGCGGCGCCAACGTCGAAGGTGACCATGGTCCCCGCGCGAACATCGTCGGCGGTCAGGGTCTTGACGTTAAACGGGTCCGCGAGGAGGCCGGGATCGGCTTCTGTGCCGAAGTTGCCCGTCAGGATGACGGAAGCCACCAGTTCGCTGCCTGTAGCCGTGAGGCCGGGATCATAGAAAAAGACCGAGAAGTCGAATCGCCGGTTGGCATCCCAGGACTCCAGGGTATACTGCCGGGGGATGACGGTGCCCAGCAGCGTGCCGGAGGGCTGATAGGGGCCGCTGCCGGTGCCTTGGTTGGACGCGGTCTTGAAGTTGAGCCACGCCGGATTGCCCGCCCAGTTGCCGGTGTAGTCGCCTGTCGGGCGGCCACCGGCAAGGAAGTCTTTGCCATTCGGGCCGAGCTTGTTCCACATCAGGGTGTAACTCTCGGACCCGAACGTGAGCCCCCCGTTCGCAGCCGGGTCCCACCAGTGCGTTGGATCAAGCACACGCTGGCCGAGGACATCATAAATGGTGATGGCCGAGGCGGACGACGTGAGAACCAGGCATGCCAGAATACCGACAATAACACCCGTGCAGAGATGCCTCATGACAGAACCTCCCCAAAGGAAACATGAACCGCCCCTCAGACCCGCGGCCTAACCCGCCATGCCGCGCATGCGGACTCCGAGACCGCACGGAACGGCAATAGGCACACGGTAACCATGGTCGGGAGGAAGCAAGAGGCAAGAAGCAGACCTTGCTCGACCCAACCCCCTTAATCTCCGGGCATACTATAACTGATATTTGCGAAAAAGCAAATCCGACCGGCCGAAAATAGTCAAAAAAAAGCCGCCGGGGCAATGGTGCGCCGCTCTCGGCGGCCAGGAACGCTATGTGTAGTGCCCCTGCCCCCTTGCCACACACCCAAAATGAGGCGCAGTGGCCGATTGACACCGGCGCAGGGTCTCTTTTATAATCTGTAGTATGTGCGGCACGGAGCGGCGGCGCCACGCCCATGAGCCGTTACCGGCTGGCCGACGAGGACGTTATGGCATCGACAACCAATTCCCCTGCGAGCCAGGGGCCCTGGACCGGCGACAAGGCGCCCTGCGTCTACTGCGGCCAGGTCATCGGCCGGACGGACGAGCGGTGCCCGCACTGCAAGGTGTCCTTCTCGCCGGCGGTCCGGCGCGCATCGCGCGAGGGCATGGGCGACTGGTTCTACCTGGACTCTCGCAACCCGAGCGCCCGGGGGGTGACCTTCGAGACGCTCATCAAGATGATTGAAAAGGGCCGCATCCGGACCGACTCGATCGTCCGCGGCCCGACGACCCAGCAGGACTGGACGTACGCCGCCGAGGCGCCGCGACTGGCGAAGTACCTCGGGCTGTGCCCGCACTGTTTTGCGGAGGCCAAGCCCGAGGACGCCTACTGCACGCGGTGCCAGTTGAACATGAACGCGCGGCTGGGCGACCCTCGGCCTGGGATTCCGGCGGAACTTGTGCGGGAGCCGTTCCACAAGGCGGCCCACGAGATGGAGAAGCAACTGTCGCAGCCGGAGCCGACGTCGCAGGCCGCCGCGGCCGCGGTCTTCGCCACGTCCGACACGCCCGAGCCCTCGAAGGCGGTCACGTCCACCGCCGCCGCCGCGGCCGCCGCTATGACCGAGGTCTCGCCGGCGGCGACGGACCGCGTCAGCCGCGTCGCAGTCGCCCCGCGCCGCCGCAAGCCGCGCCTCTGGCTCGTGCTGGTGTTGACGTGGGTCACGTTGCTGCCAGTGGGACTCATCCTTTACTTTGCCACCGTCGGCACGAACCCCGGTCCGGAACCCGGCACGCCGGTCGCACCTGGCAACGACGAGTGGGTGACGCAGAAGTTGGGCGAGGCGGCCGCAGCCGCGCAGGCCAAGGACTACGGCCGCGCCATCGCCATTTACGACGAGATCATCGCCAAGACCGGCGACGCGGCCACCTGGGTGCCCCGTAAACAGGCCCTCCTTCAGCAGAAGACCCAGCAGGAACGTAACGAACGCCTGGCGAAACTCAAGGACCGCCTCGAGATGGCCGAGGGCATGGCCGCCGATCAGAAGTTCGACGATGCCCTGGCGGTCCTGCTGAGCATCGGCAAGGACGACCGCACGTGGCTGGCCTCGCTCGGCGTCAGCGTCGACATGATGGAAAGAACCATCCGCGAAAAGCTGGCCAAGGGCGCTTACCTGAAGCGGTTGGACGAGAAACTCGGCGCCGACCTGGCCCAGGCCGACGCCTTGCGGACCGGCGGCAAACCGGCCGACGCCCTGAGGGCGTATAAGCAGATCGCCTCGACGTATCCGGCGGACCTCGTCCGCAAACGCATCAACATCGACCAGATGATGAGGGAACTCCAGGCGCAAGTGACGGCCGCCGCGCCGACGCCGCCGGACGGCCCCCCGCCGCCGACGCCCGCGGCCAACCTGCCTCCGGACCAGGTCGCGTCGGCCATAAACGACATGCTGAAAGAGTCCGCCGCGCTGGAGAAGGCGGAAAAATTCGCCGACGCCCTGGCCAAACTCGAAGAGATCAAGCAGAAGTTCGAGCAGAGGTACTGGCCGGAAAGCCTGGAGAAACACATCCGCGACGTCAAGGCCAAGAAAGAGGCCCTTGAGTTCTTCGGAATCGAAGGGCCGAAGAAGACCCCCAAGACGCCCTGATTATCCTCCCATTGACCCGCCGAAGATATGTGCCGCCGCGCAAACCGCGTTCTGGTGGCCCCCAGGCCCATTTCTTGCGCGGTGGGTCAGAAGACCCACCGCGCAAAGGTTAAGTGGCGTTGTAGTAGTAGTGCGTCAACTTTAATTATGTGGGTGCCACGGCTGCACAAGGCGCAGCCGTGGCACCCACAGACTTAGTCCTGACAGGCTACTCGCCGTACCGCCTACCGCGCGGGCTTCTCGGCGGGCGCCGTTGCCGCGGGTGCGGCCTTGCCGGCCTCGATTTGATCGGCATGCATCGGCTGGACGCGGATGACAAGCAGGATGCGGTCGGCCTGGACCGCGGCGGACTTCGGCGCCGCCGGGGCATCCGCCAAACCCGATGCCCGTGAGTCGGTCGGGGCCGCCTTCGCAGGACCCTCAGCCTCCGCCTTGGAGGCGGCCGCGTGGCCCGCGGGAGGCGCAGCAGCGCCTCCGGCGCCTCCGCCGCCGACTTTGCTGCCGCCCTCCCGCTGCTTCTGCTGCAAGAATGAGCCCGCGCCGAACAAGCCCGCCGGGGCAGGCGCCGCGGCCGCGACGGAATCGGGCCTGTCGGCTACCTCAGCCTTCCGCTGCTCGGCCGCGGGCGGCGTGGCGGACGGCGGGGGCAACGCGGGCTTCTTCGCGGCGTCCT
>JAPLMO010000493.1 GCA_026386995.1 Planctomycetota bacterium
GTGCCGCCCGCCCGAAAGCAGCAGGCTCAGGCGGCTCGTGTAATCGGCGTACACGCGGTACAGCGGATAGCGCGGCTCGCAGCCGCCGTTGTAGAAGTAGGGCGGACAGTCGGTGTCGTACGGCGACTTCGGGTTGAACGAGTGCGGGATCATGAAGTTCACGCCGCGCACCTGCATCTGGTCGGTCAGCCACTTCATCTGCGGGTAGGTGATGTCTTGGCCGTACGCGCCGAACATCTCGCACATGGTGATGTCGTCGGCCTTCGCGTACATGTGCGTGACGGAACTGCCGAGTTTGGCCATCTGCCACAGGCCAGGCTTCTTCTGGCCGGGATAGAACTGCTGGCATACCAGGTCGATGCCGCCCATGTCGCTGTACTTCAGGAGTTGGAACATGTTGCCGGCGCAAAGTTGCGGGCTCAGGTATTCCCAGTCGTGCTCCATGAAGTGGCCCATCGAGATGACCTTGTGGGCGCGGCACCACTCGGACATGCCGCCGTACATCGTGCGGCCCCAGGCCTCGGCGAAGGCGTCCCCGTACTGGTACTTGGCGGCGGCCTGCTCGTCGCCGGCGAGGCGGAACTTCCAGGCCACGAAAGGCTTCTTCCAGTCGATCTTGCGCTCGGCCAGCATCGTCATGACCTCGCGGCCCCAGTCGCCCTGCGTCTCGGGCTCGTCGTAGAAGTAGCCCTTGATGGTCTTGCCGAAGTCGTCCTTGAATCGGTCGTAGTGCGGCTGATAGACGGTCTTCAGGAACCACTCGACGCAGTCGCGGCTTGCGCCGTCCACGGAGATCCACCTCTGCTGCATCCCCTTGGCGCCCTTGAAGGCCCACGTGAACTTCATGACCCGCCACTTGCCGGCGGGGGCGGTCCACGCGAGTTTGCCGTCCTTGATGTTCGGCCCGAGATCCACGAGCGACTCGCCGTCGATCGCGCCGCCCTCGGCCTCCTTGCCCGCGACCGCCCCGATGAACCGCGGGCCGCCGAAGCCGTCGGCCGCGTGGGCCTTCGGCCCGTCGACGCTCGTCGCATCCGCCACGAGGTACTTCGAGCCGTACTCCGGCGGCACCTTGCCGCCGACCATCTGGCTGGGCCACCACTTCTCGTCGAATATCCACATCGTCAGGTTGTGTTTCTTGGCGGCCGCAAGGCAGATGGCCAGGTCTTCGTACCAGCGCGGCCCGAGCCAGTCGTTGTGCGGCCGCGACTCGGCCGTGAACGTGCCGTTGTGCGACTCCGCGACCTTCTCGATGTACGTCTCAAGCCGCTCGCGGCTCTCCGTGCCGTGGAGCCAGAAGAGCGGCCCCGTCAGCCGCCGGGCCTCCATCGGCATCTCGATGAACTGCTTCTCGACGGTTGCGAAATCGTCCTGCGGCGCGGCAAACGCGGGCGCTGCCGCCGCCAGGGACGCCAGAAAGACAAGGGCTCGAAGCATGAAAAGTCTCCTTTCGAGCGGTGGACTCTACAGCAAAGGCCGCGGCCTGTCCATAAGGCTTTTCGCCCGGCGAAGACCAAGAGGAGAATATCGAACAAGGAATGCCGAACAAGGAATTACGAAGGCAGCGGACTTCACCATTCGATATTCTCCGTGCCGTTGCCGTTCCGGCGCGGCGGGTCTCCGTAAGTGTTCAGGGTGTCGCGCCGGCCCGTATCTTATGCGGCGTAGCGCGGGGCCTTGTGCCCCGCGTTTACGAACACGCGGGGGATAAACCCCCGCGCTACACGGCGCGGCCACGCTAAACACGTACGGGTATCCGTACCCGCCGCGCAAAGTGCGGAAGGGGGGCAGAAGGTCTTGTGCGGCCAGGGCGCTAAAGGCTCGCAGGACGGAATTGTGGGCCGTGGCAGGCGCCAGGGCGTGCGTGCCGGGCGGGGCGGTGGCCAACACGCCGCGTATGATGATCGCCAGGGCCTAATGGAAAATTAGTATTGGCCCCCGATTTCACGTCGGGGCGGTCTTGTTCGGCGGCCTGCAGCGTCTTTTTTTATATGGCAGTTCCAGCCGCGCGAGCGCCCGGTGCACCGTGACGTAATGGGCGATTTGCCCCAGTCGTTCAGCCAGTTCGTGCAGCGTGGCGTCCGGTTGGCGTGCCACCTCCCGACGCAGCCGCTCGGCGGCGGGACCGACGAACACCGCTGGACGGCCCGAACTGTGGCCGGGGGCGTCTCGACCCTCTGTTCGCCAGGCACGCAGCCAACGCTGAAACGTGCGTAAGGTGATGCCGAAGAGGGCGGCAATCTCCGACTGGCTCTTGACGCCTTGTTCGTACGCCGCCAAGGCCCGTCGTCTCGTATCGGCCGATGCGATTCCCATGAAAAGAATATCGGCTTACCCATGCCTGCTACGACACCTTTTATGCAAAACACTCTAGTAGCCTGTCACGATTGACTCTGCGGGTGCCACGGCTGCGCCTTGTGCAGCCGTGGTCTTCGGCAGGGCCGCACAGCTGCAAACTGCGCAGCCGTGGCACCCAACGCCGTTAACCAAGTGCTGATGAGAACTGATTTCTGATAGCGGCAATTCGAGCTGTTTCGTGCCGTGAGAGGCTGTGGAGTTTCGGAGGTCCGGGCGGATGATCGTTCTTT